>JANXDV010000030.1 GCA_025058955.1 Archaeoglobaceae archaeon
GAAAGCATTCTCGGATTGATTTAGCTACTCCTATATTCTTTGCATTTCTCAAGGAATCTTCCCACACTCTCTTTTGGAAAAAGCATGTGCATGTAGCTTGCCAAACAGTTATGTATAATGATCCCATCGTGAATTCCGTCTATTCCGTATCCCCTTTCGAGCTCATAAGCGTATTTCATGTCATTCTCCAAGTCTAAGTAGGAGTAATGGAATTCATGTCCTAATAGCTTTTCTCCTTTGCCAGAAATAACGTTTTCTTCAACTACTTTGGCTTTTGTATATCCGAGAAATCTTTTTGATAGATCCAAAATTGCTTCAGCGGGAATAAGTCCAACACCTTCAAACTTCTCGCCACCTACAACGATCTTCTTACAGAGAAACATCAAACCTCCGCATTCCGCATAAGTCGGGCAATCGTCTTCAATCTTATTTTTCAAAGCTCTCATGGTCTTCTTATTAAATTCCTTCGCAAATACCTCAGGATAACCTCCACCGATCATGATCCCGTCAATCTCTTCAAAAAGCTCATCCTCAAGAGTGCTGAAAAAGCTCAATTTTGCTCCTAAGGCTTTAAGCTTATCGAGATTTTGTGCATAGTAGAAGTTAAAGGACTTGTCAAGAGCTATGGCAATGTTAGCTTCAAAATTCTTCTTTTCATACCGCTCTTTAACCTCTGGCAATTCTTCTGCAGATTCAGCAATTTTCAAAAGCTCGTCAAGATCTAATCTCTCTTCAACGATTTCGGCCCATTTCTTGACTTTTTCCTCAACCTCTTTTTCGATCTCCTCAACAGTTATTAGTCCAAGGTGTCTCATGCTGATCTCAAGCTCCTTCTTTCTCGGAATCGCTCCTAAAACCTTGATCTTTGCCAACTCTTCTACCGCTTTCTTCGCCTTAAACTCATGTCTCTCTCCACGGGAAGAATTCAAGATGACTCCTTGAATGTTTGCAGAGAATAGCGATGCAAATCCTTTAACGATCGCTGCAGTTCCCATGTTCAATCCGCGAATGTCAACTGTGAGAAGAATTGGGGCTTTTAAGATCTTTGCAACAGAAAAAGTGCTACCTTTTAAACTTAGAGGGTCCGAGGAGTCGTATAGACTTCTAACACCTTCAATGAGTGCTAAATCCGCACCTTCGCAGTATTTTTCAAAATCTCTAAGAATTTCTTCTTCGCTCATCAGCCAAGAGTCAAGGTTAACCGCTCTTCTTCCAGAAGCAAGGCTCAAATACTTTGGATCTATGAAGTCTGGACCAACTTTGAAAGTCTGCACTTCGTAGCCTCGCATTCTTAAAGCTCTTGCTATTCCGCAGGTAAGCATGGTTTTTCCACTACTGCTGTTCGATGCGGAGATTAGAATCCTTGGGATCTGCATATAGATCTTATCGCATCTCCCAAATGGGATCTAACGATCTTTCTTTTGCCAAGAACATTCACATGCGCCCCTTCTTCGTTCACAGCTCTCTTGTATCCTAACTCTCTAAGTCTTGTCATCGTTCTCTCGCCTGAAGAGACTCCTACGGAATAATCGAAAAGATCAGGCTTCAAAGCCTGAGGTATGCCAAGAACTATTGCTGAGGAGTAATCAAAGCTTTTTGCAATTTCAACAGCTCTCTCCGCGGAATAAGCGTATTCGTCAAGGGAGCCCGTGAATGAAGAGATCTCAACTCCTTTTTCCTTCAATTCTCTTAAAATATTCTTGGCATCTTCTCTAACCTTTGGCAACCCTTTGCTATCTTCGAGGTTTGCAATAACGCTGAATTCTCCTTCAAACTTTTCTTTGGCTTTGTTAATCGCAAGAATGATGTCCGCATATAGGTAAGCGGTCTCTTTTTTTGCGTTCAAGATCACAATTAATCCATTCCTCAGTTTTTCAATCAACTCTTTACCTACTTCCTTAACCTCATCTCCTGGTGTTGGAGCTATATAGCCAGGAATTGCAACTCCACGTTCTCTTTCAACTTTGCTCGCCATTCTAAGGATCTTTATTTGTCTTTCAAGCTCATCTTTGTCTATGATCCCCAACTTAAAAGCGGATTCAACGATCTTTATCGCCCCTTCAGTGTTATCTCCACATCCGGAAACGTTTGCACAAACAACCTTTGCTGGGATCTTTGCCTCTGAAATTTCAGCTTCCAGATCCTCGCCTATGATCGTGGTGCAACATGTTCCAACAACGCCGATGATCTCTGGCTTAAAGTCGCTGTAAACCGCATTAAGCACTTCCAGAAGCTTTTGCTTTCCACCAAGCACAACATCGAAGTCGCTCATGGAAGTGGTGAAGATCTTCACCCCATCTCTCTCCAGCAACCTTAAAGCTCTGAAATTGCATCCCGCAGGACCATGAAGAATGATATGTTTGCAATTAAGATCTCTGAGCGTGTAAAGTGCTGCAGCAATCGGATTTGGTCTTGGATGGACTGCATAAGGGAGACTTTTAAGCTTCATTGCTGAAAAATAAGATTATTGGATTATTAAACCTTGCTGAAAGCTTTTCTACCTCATTTTTACTTAAATTTTCTAAGAAGTCCCCTTCAATTCCAAGCTCTTTCAACTTCTTACCCAATGCTCCAGAAAGCACGATCAGATCTATATTCCTCTTTTTCAACTCTTTTGAAAGCTTAGCGGTATCTATTATCTCACAAGTAGCTTTTTCTGAGCCTGAAAGCACGACTATGACTCCATCCACCTTTTTACCCTTGAGAAGCAAGGCATCATCGATCGCGCTTATTATTGCGGGAACGTTTATCCCTCGATTTGAGCAATCGACCAAAGTCCCTTTTCCAATTCTTTCCGCAATAGCTCTGCCTTTAACACCTTCAAAGCCCTCAAGAGATTTGCAAATGCTTTCGATTTCAAGATCAAGTGAAGCAACCGCAGTTAATGCACCAAGAGCATTCAAGATTTGAAACCTTCCAAATAAGCTTTCTTGGAGCTTGAATTCAAAGTAACCATTTAATCTTTTGCCTGAAATCGTTACAAGAGCTTCAATTGAACCTTCAACCATTTCTCCAAGCTTTCTGAGCTTAACTTCTCTTCCTCTCTCAATTCCATAAACATTCGAATTTCCAAAAAATGCATGAGCAAATTTTCTCGCAATGTTGTCCCCATTCAGCACGAGAATTCCATCTTTCATGTTGATCGCCATCTGGAGCTTGCTGTTGAAAGCATTCTTAAAGAAGGATGCTTTGTAGTTCTCATATATTCCTGTCACAACTCCAACGTCTCCCGCACCGGTTCCACCGAGAGAGACTTCAAAGATCGCGTAATCGAATTCAAGATCTTTTGCCAGTCTTAAAGCCTTTAAAGCATTTGCAGGAGTTATGCTTAACCCCTCAGCAAGCAGAATATCGCCAGAATCCGTTGAAACCCTTGTGCTCAGGCTATCGTGGATCAAAACGGAATAACCAAAGTCGTTTAAGATCTTTAAGATCATGTTCGCAGTCGTTGTTTTGCCATTTGTGCCAGTTATTTCAATGATCCTTTTTTTCCCTTTTATTTCTGAAATAATGATCCCAACCGCTCTTCCATGGCTTATCACTGGAATTCCAAGCTCTAATGCATAGCTAAATAGCCTCATCGCTGGATCCGCGTGCTGGACGATGATAACATCGAGATCTTCCAAATTCAGGTCTTTTTCTTCGGAAAAAACTTTAATGCCATTCTTTTTTAGCTTCTCCACCTCTTCTTTCTTTAAAGTTTTGTGGTTGTCAAAAGCGTGAACTTCACAACCTCTTTTAAGCAGTTCTTCACAGATCACCTTCCCGCCATGGGTCATGTCAACCACAAGAGCTCTGCAGTCTGTCAATGGACGCATGCAAATTCTTTAGAGCTCAGTGATAAAAGATTTCTGATTTTTTGCTAAAGAAATTTAGCTTTGGATTAGCTTGAATATTTTCGCCCTTAAGTTGACAAATTCTTTAGAAAATCTGTCTCTTGGTCTTTCAAGATCAACATTCACAAGCTCAAGCAGTTTTGCGGGTCTTTTAGAAAGCACCGCTATTCTGTCCGATAGGTAAACTGCTTCCTCAATGCTATGGGTTACGTATATGATCGTCTTCTTCGTTTCTTCCCAGATCCTAACAAGTTCTGCTTGCATAACATTTCTCGTTTGAGCGTCAAGCGCACTTAAGGGTTCATCCATCAGCAATATATCAGGCTCACACACAAGAGCTCTTGCCAACGCAACTCTTTGCCTCATTCCTCCAGAAAGCTCGTGGGGATAAGAATTCTCAAAGCCTTCAAGTCCAACAAGCTTTATGAAACTTTTTGCCTTCTCTAAAGCTTCTTTTTTTTGAATTTTTCTAATTTCAAGTCCAAAGAGAACGTTTCCAAGCACAGTTCTCCATGGGAAGAGAGCATAATCCTGAAAAACCATCGCTCGATCTTGTCCAGGTCCACTTATGCTTTTCCCCCTCAATAAAATCTCTCCTTCATCCTGTTTTTCTAATCCCGCTATAATTCTAAGTAAAGTTGTTTTTCCACAACCACTTGGACCAAGAATGCTTATAAACTCTCCTTCTTGAACGTCAAAGCTAACACCATCGATTACCATTAGCCTTTTATCTTTGCTGTTGAACCACTTCTTCACATTCCTTATTTGAAGCAGAGCATCACTCAACCACGAACCCCCTCCTCCACTTCAGTAAACGATTTCCCATGGCTCTATAAATTCTATCGAGGATTAAACCGATGATTCCAATAGCGAGCATATAGGATATGACGACATCAGGGGAATGGTAAAGCCTTGCAAGTTGTATTTTGTAGCCTAAACCGAACTGAGAGACTCCAAAAAGCTCTGCTGCGACTACACACATCCATGCAACTCCTGAGCCAACTCTTAAGCCAGTGAAAAAAGCGGGTATAGATGCTGGAATGATCACTTTTCTTAACATGACACTCGTCTTTGTAGCTCCAAGTGTCAATGCAGCTTCTACGTATTTTCTCTCAACTGAGGAGACACCATACATCGTATTGAGCAAGATCGGAAAAACTGCACCTATGAAGATTATGAACGCCGCTGCGGTGTGAGTGAGCTTTAGAAGTAGGATCGCTATTGGGATCCACGCTATTGGCGGGATAGGTCGGATGAGCTCTATGAGAGGATATAGAAACCTCTCAACAGTTTTTGACCATCCCGCAATAAGTCCAACTGAAAAGCCGACAAGGATAGCAGAAGCAAAGCCAAGAACATAATGATAAAGACTGTAAAGCATGTCAGTAGGAATGTAAAATCCACTCTCAGCAAATTTCGGATCTCCAATTACAAGTTGTGAGAAAGTTATGAGAACATCAGAAGGAGGAGCTAGAACAAAGGGATTTTTGATAAAGAACCAGTAATAAGCCTCCCAGATTACAAGAAACAATCCGATTGAAATAAAGAAAATAAAAAAATCTCTCTTCATTGTAACCCTAAGTCCTTCTTGATCTTCGGCACCAACTTCAGAGCTTCTTCGTATAAGCTTGGATCCACCACATTCTCAGGCTTAACTCTAACTGGGTTTCCTGCGGTGTCCTTTGTTATCTTGAGCTGATATTGAGCTTCACATAGCATATCAAGTCCCTCCATCCATCCCTTAATCCTCGGATCTGTCTGTAGATTCGTTGAACCTGGATAGACATCTGCAACACTCTCCTTTATGTTCAACCACTTTATAAGTATTTTCTTTATTTCCTCCTTGTTCTTCGGATCCTTTGCGAATTCGCTCGCAATTATGTGCAATGCCAAGAATTTCACCGCAGCTTCTCTGTTCTCTCTCATGAAGTCTCCTCTCATGAATACTATGCAACATGGATGATTTGCAAGGATCTCTGGTGAAGTCGCTACGATCTTTCCATATCCCTCGATCTCTGCCACATAGCCAATAGGATCAGGAGCGAAGCCAAAGTCAACCGCTTTTGCTCTTAAAGCCTCTCTAATTTCTTCTGGACCACCTATCTTGATCTCCACCTTTGAAAGATCGACTCCCTGATTCTTCAGCCATTTCATCAGCACTGTGTGCTGTATTGATCCCGGTGGGAAGGTCATGATCTTTTTACCTTCAAGCGATTTTGGACCTTTATATTCAGTTCCAGAAGTTGCGATCAGGGAAGAACCTTCTGTATTGGCTACTGCGACAATTTTACCATCGAAACCCTTTGAAAGCAATGATAAAGGTGGTGCAGCGCCAACATAAGCTACTTCATGCTCTCCAGCAGCAAAAGCCTCCATTTGTGGTGGTCCTGAGGGGAAAGAAGTCGTTTTTAGCTTTGCTCCAAGAACTTTTTCATCCCAACCCTTCTCAATTATTACGAACAAAGCGGTGTGATGCCAGCTCGGCTGGTAGCTAACCTTTACCTCATAAACTTTTGTCTCGCTCGGTTTTTCTTGGGTTACACATAGGGCAAATGCGCTCAGCAAAGCAATCGTTGCAAACAAGAAATAAGATCTCGCCCTCATTTTCTCACCCCCTTCTCTCATCCCCTCTTCGGTTTTTCATATAACTTTTTCCATTTCTACCGCTCAATTATCCTAATTAGGAAATTTTCGAAGAATAAATGTCCTTATAATGCAAGTATTTAGTATAATAGAGGAATAGCGGGGGGGAATGATATAGGAAGCAAAAATATCTGTCTAAATAGGCAAAAATTTATTTGCATATCTCCTTATTGTGTTCATGGACTTTCACAGTTTGATCTCATCGCTGGTCTTGAGCGAGAATTTTGGTGAAAAGTTGAGAGAAATAGTGAAGAAAGATCTGAGAATGAGTATAAGGGATTTTGCCAAGGAAGCAAAAATATCTCAGAGCACATTATACAAACTTCTCTCTGGCGAAAGAGAGCCAAACATGAGCACCTTGAGAAAGATAGCAGAAACAATAGCAAAGTTTTCGAGAAATTCTGAAGATTTCATAGCGGTGATTGCTTCGAGATCTGCATTAAATCAGCTTACAAGTTATGAAGTCGAAATAGGAGAAAGAAAGATCAGAGTTGAGGAATATCCCGCCAATTCATTCGACGAAGCCATAGTTTCTGCTGTAAAAGCGGAAAGAGACGGAGCAAAAGCGATCGTTTGTGCTCCAATTCTCAGTCCGGTGCTCGAGAAAATTCTGAATGTTCCAATCGTTACGATCATTCCTAAAAACGATCTGATTGACTCGATCAAAATTGCAGCTAAGAAGAGTTTTGGAAAATCTTAGGCACCACAACCACTTTTGTCTATATTTTGCAACATTCCACTCTCTTCTACTGGAGCACAGATCTCTAATGGTCCGGATAACTTTAATTCAAGCTCTATTAGCTTTTTGGTCATCTCTTCAGCAGAACCCACAGCCTCCAATCTCCCGTTCATCATTATTGCAACGCGATCACATGTAAGCCTTGTGAACTGAATGTCGTGCGAAATGATCAGGATCGTTGTTTTGAACTCTTTTCTCACTCTGCTGAGCGTCTTAGCCACTTCCACTTTTGTTATAGGATCCATTGTTCCTGAAGGTTCGTCGAGGATCAGAATCCTTGGTTCTCTGATCATAACCTGTGCCAATGCAACTCTATGCCTTTGCCCCTCGCTCAACTCTTCAGGGTATTTTGTCAAAATGCTCTCCGCTTCTCTTTCATCGAAGCCTATACTCGTAAGAATGTCAATCGCCCTTATTCTTGCAAATTCTGAAGGCAAATCAAGGCTAATGCAGTCTGTAAGATTTTCAAGGACAGTTCTATGCGGATATAGGCTGTATTCTTGGTGCAAGATCCCTATGTAGGGAGTTGCTCTCCCCCTTCCAGTAATTCCTGGAGTCCTCATGTCAATCCATTCGTCTCCAATTCTAACATGAACTTCTCCACTCGTCAATTCTGCGATTCCAGCAATTATTCTTGACAAAGTTGTTTTTCCAGAGCCACTTGGTCCGAGAATTCCAAAGATCTCTCCTTCTTTGACTTCAAAAGAAACACCATCTACCGCTTTTACTACGCCTCTTGTGACAGAATAGTAGTATTTCTTCACATCTTTAAGTCGCAAAATAGCTTCCTCGAGTTTAATCTCTGTTTTAAGTTCTCCTGAGCTTACTTTTTCCAAAAATTTTGGTATAAGCTCCTGAGGTCTTCCTTCCGCTATTATTTCTCCTCTTTCAAGCCACAAAACTCTATCTGAAAGTTGCTGAATGACTTCTGGAATATGGGATGTTAAAACGAGCGTCTTCTTCATGTTCTTTATGTATTTCCTAAGAGCGTCCAAAATAACCCTGGTGTTTTCTGGATCCAACGTTCCTGTAGGCTCATCCGCTAAAAGTAGAATTGGATCCAGTGCAATCTGCCTTGCAAGAATGACTCTCTGTTTTTCTCCACCGCTAAGATCTCTCGCTACCGTGAGCATTCTATGACTCAAATTCACCGCTTTGAGCAATTCTACCGCTCTATTAACGATATCGTTTGCATACTTAGCCCTTTCGAGCAAGTCTCTTCTACTTGTAGTTCCAAAGGATAACTTTGGCTCTATTTCAGAACTCGAAATCGCTTCCATCACGTTCTCAAGTGCGGATTTTTCGCTAAAAAGAGCAAAAGTTCTTTGTAGCATTATTCCGACTCTTTTTTTTATAATCGATGACAGTTCCTTGTCTTCAATCTTCCAAATGTCCAATTCTGTTTTTTGAAGCGCTTCACCGCATCTCGGACAAATTTCTCCTTCTTTGCTCGGTAGATCTACCCAGTAGCAATTTTTACAGAGTGAGAGAATGTAGATCACTCTCCCCTCGGTTGGCTCATAGTCTTTATATCCCCTTATTAGGTGTATGAGCACAGATTTACCACTTCCACTCACGCCAATTATGCCGAGAGTTTCTCCTTCTTTAATGCTCAAATTTATGTTTTTGAGAGCGAAATGATCGCCAAATTTTTTTGAAACTCTCTCCAAACGAACGATCTCGTTCGTCAACTTTTTCACCTCCTAAACATTGGAAATTATCATATAGGTATTTATTTTTTGCTGAATTTTGCTAATTATTTTCTTTTTGAGAAAACGAGTCTCATTTAAGCCTTAATAAAAACCAAAGTTGAAAGTTATGGAAAACAATCGAATGGATTAAATACCAGGTTGCTATTTTTAAAGAGATGAAGGTAACACTCGATGGCAAGGAAATCGAGGTCGAGTCTGGAAAAACGTTAAAAGATCTTTTACCCACAGAAGGCAATCTCGTGGCTATAATTAGGAGGATAAAAGAAGAGGAAAAAGTTTGGGACACTTTTAGGCTTTTTGTTGGAAAAAAGGCTGTGATTTTAAAGATAGAAAATCAAGAAATTTGGAAATTGATTGAAAAGGAACTTGAAGGTCTTGAAGTAACTTGGAGAACTAAGAGAGTTTTGGCTTTCGGATCTTTTGCTTGCAATCTAAAATGCTCAAATATCTATCGCGAATATGAGCCGGGAGAAGTTGTTTTGAGCTTTGCGGGAGGTAGCTCTGAAAGTGCTTACTTGCTCTTTGCAATAACCCGTTATCCTATCTCTCACTGCACATTTGGCGAAGGAATTGTTGCGAGAGTTTTAGGGGGGTTTGAGGTGCTTAGAACACTCGAAATTGGCAACAAAATTGAAAAAGTTGAACCAGTGATAGATTTTAGATCAAAAGCAGGAATTGCGATCAGAGCGAGGATGGAAGAATCTTTGTCTGAAGGTGATCGAATTTATTCTTTAATAAAGGTTAATTTTAAAAAGGAGCTTTCAAAAGCTTCAGAATACGTTATGAGGGTTTTAGAAAGAAACAACGTTGTTGAAGAAGTTACAAACACCTATGTCAAATTTAAAGGTTTGAAGGGGATAAAGGTGGATGAGGAAAATCATGAGAAGAGAATTCGTGGAGCGGTTACAGTCAGGAAGATTGGTAAAAATGAGGGAGATGTCTATATTTATTTAAGAGACAGAATGCCCCATAAGGATCACTGCGTCGTTGGTTTTATCTCAGAAGGACTCGAGCTCTTGGATGTTGCAAAGAAGGGGGATAAAATAAAGATCATAACGATTCCAAGTAAGCTCGACCTAATTGGTTTGACTCAAGCTGAAGCGGGAATTTTGCTCAGCAAAAATGGTTTGAAGCAAGTTAGAGAGGGCGACGTTCAAGATCAAGACATCGTAGTCTCTCAGATCCCAGGAACAACTTTTGAAATGCTTTCAAAGGGAGAAGTGGTTACAGTAGGTGTTAGGTCTTCTAAAATAGTTAAGTTAAAGATCTTTGACGAATTAGCTCCTAAGACTTCACTTTATTTTAGAATTGCGACAGATCTTGTAAGCAAGAAGGTTGGTAAGCTCAAGGTTTATTTCAAAACTAAGGATCTCGTTGTTTTCAAGCCAGAAGTTTCTTTCGAAGAACCATTGATCCCAGAAAATACGCCCAGAGATCTTGTGAAGGCTGGTGAAATTGGTGTGACAAACATGTCCAGAAAGCATTCTGGGCTTATTGGCATTAGATTCAACGAAAGCAAAGAATTTGGACCTACTGCAGAGCGTTTTGAATCAACGAACATCGTTGGAATAGTTGTTGAAAATTTCGAAGTCATTAAAGAAGCGAAGGAGGGAAATGAGATCTACATAATGGAGGTGCAAGAATGAAAGTTCGCTATTTCGTTTTATCCCCTCATTCGGGAATGAATCCGGAAGAATTGGTATTCGAGATCATGGAGTCTGGCTTTGATGGGATCGTTAAGGAAACTTGCTTTGGAGCAATAATTGAAGGGGAAGATGAGGAAGTAGACAAAATTGCTGATCTAATGAGAGAGAAGTATTATTTTCTATTTTCAAAAGAAAGAGGTTATCCTATAGGAGATAAGAGAGTTTGCAGAGCAGAACGTGGAGGAGGAGCGAGAACTGGCTTTTATCAGATCGAATACGAGTCAGAGTTCCTTCCATTGATCTCTGAGGCAGTAAAGGAAATTAAAATGGAGAAAGCGAGAAATCCTAAGAAAGTCATCGTTCATCCTATAAACAGCTTGAT
>JANXDV010000031.1 GCA_025058955.1 Archaeoglobaceae archaeon
AAATAGCTTTTTGCATTAAATACTTCAACACAGTCAACAAATCTGAAATCGCCAACTTTAAGGCTTCCCTTGCGGATAAAATCGAATGGATGTGCAAGCACTGAAATTGCTTTCATTTTCTTAACAATTTCACAAGTTTCTTCCATTTCCAATTTACTTTCAACCCCTCTTTCAATCCCATATGCAAGCAAGTGTCCACTTCTTGTAGAGATCTCTATACCCGGTATAACAACCAAGGGAATCTTCTCTTCAGAAACAAAATCAATTGCACTAAGAGAACCTTCAAGAGTGTCGTGATCCGTGATGGAGATCACATCGATTTTCTTTTCAACCGCAACTCTGAGAATTTTCTCAACGCTGTCTTTCCCATCGCTGAAGTTCGAATGCACATGGAGCTCCGCTCTTAACCTTACCATCTTATTTCAACTTCCTCTATTCTAAAATTTGGTTTTACAAATGACTCTTCTATTGGAGTTGTGTAACCATGCTTTAACATTAAAAGGCCAGTATAAGCGATCATTGCTCCATTATCGCCCATTAACTCAGATGGAGGATAGTAAAGTTTTGCTCCTCGATCCTCGCACATATCGCCGAGCATTTTTTGAAGCCTCTTGTTCACACCAACTCCTCCAACCAAAAGAACTTCATCGTAGCCAAGATATGCAAGAGCTCTCTCGGTTACTTCTGTAAGCATCGCAAATGCTGTTTCCTGAAAGCTGAAAGCTATGTCTTCAATCCTTGCGGATTCTTTCAGCTTCTGCGCAGCGGTAACCATACCACTAAATGAGAAGTCCATTCCTTTAACTACGTAAGGTAATGGATAATATCTCCGTCCTCCTTCTGCGAGCTTCTCGATCTTTGGCCCTCCTGGATGTTGGAGCCCAAAGCTTCTTGCGAGCTTGTCGATTGCATTTCCAATTCCTATGTCGAGAGTTTCACCAAAAACTCTATAGCGATTACCTCGCCTTGCAATCACTTGACTATTTCCACCACTTACATAGAGTGCAACTGGATTCTTTGCATTCGTCTTCCATCTGCCAACCTCAACGTGAGCGAGACAGTGATTAACACCTATGAGCGGTTTTTTCAGCTTTAAAGCCAAAAGCCTGCTCGCAGTGGCAGTAACTCTCAAACAAGGACCAAGCCCTGGACCTTGAGAAAAAGCTATAGCATCAATTTTTTCTTTCGGAAATCTATCAAAAATTGCCTTTATTAAGGAAGGCATCTTTTCCGCATGGTGTTGAGATGCTTCTCTTGGATGAATTCCACCTTCTTTTGGAATATAAGCTTCTTGAGCTACTGTAATTACCTCATTCTCATTAACAACCGCTATGCTTAGATTCCAAGCGGTTCCTTCGATTCCAAGAACGTTCATTTCTTCTTGAACTCAGTATATCCACATTTTCCACATGTATAACGATCCTTATGCTCCGCCAAGAAGACACCTTCGCCACATCGAGGACAGAACCTTCTCTTTCTAATTACTTTTTCTCCTTTTATCTCGTAAAATCTACTAACAACTTCGGGCATTTCATCCCTCCTTCTTCGCCTCTTCCTTTGCTTCTTCTTTCTTCTCCTTTAGCTCTGGGAAATTTCTCTCGATTATGTGTTTCTCTTCAATAGCCTTCAAAGCTTCTGGAGAATCGTAGATCTTAACATAAACCCTTGCTTCTCTTTTTCCAAATTCCGTTTTTATGTGATCCAGAATAACTCTACTAAGCTCTGAATTCATTAGTCCAGCGATCTTTTCTCGAATCTCCATTCTCGAAGGAGTTTTACCGTTAAAGCTAACTCTAAGGTGCATTTCTTTCCTCTTCAGCAATGGATTGTATCTCTCAGCTTCAACTCGGATCTCCAATCAGATCACCCCCAATTTTCTCAGCTCATCACTTCTCTCAACTAATTCCATCTGCTTAAGAAGTTTGAGTATTAGAAGCTTTTTCTCTCGATCGATCATGAAAGCAACAACACCTTCTTTTGGTTGCCCATAGAGAATGAGCGAATTTTCAGGCAGAAGAATGCCGAGAGGCATAACCGCGAGATCTTCTTCGCCGATTACAAAGATCAAACTCCTTTTTCCCTCTTGCACAAGCTTAACCGCTTTTTCAATTGCATTTATGAGTTCAGAAGTTATAAAGGCAGGAGGATTTCTAACCTCGATTTTTATGTATTCTTCTGGTATTTTTAGCTCTAAATTCTTCTCTCTAAGCGTTTTTCCGTCTATTATAACGATATGGGGATAAATTTTGAGTTTGAATGCACAATAGGCAACAAAATCGCCAACAACTGCTAAGATTTTAGAGCGCTTGATCTCCTCTATTCTTTCCAGAACTCTTTCTCCGTCTCTATAAAGCTTACCATGAGGCTTTGAAAGCTCAGATCGAAGATTTTCTGGAAGTCTTAGCATCAATCTACCCTCAAAGCATATTTCCCAGGAGTCTTAATACCAAGAGCTTTCGCAATTTCACTCCTTTCTGGATCGAGAACGATCAGATAGCCATACCATTCCTTTGTCAGATCTGAAGATCCGCAGTTTTTGCATATTATTGCATCTACACTCACAAACTTACAACTTCTGCAAGCCAATTCAGCCAACTTTTTCACCTCTTAGCTTAGCTATTTCTTCTTCAAGCCATTTCAATGCTCCAAGCCATGGTTGACGCATTGTAAGTCCAATTCTGCTCTTCTCAGGCTCCCTTTCCTTTAAACTCAGCGAAACAATTCTTGATCTAACCAGATCTCCTTCTGTAATCGCCTTTTTCGTTTCTTTTCCAACAAGTCTCTTGTTTTTCTCATCAAATACCATGTAGTCATCCGTGATCTGGCTTGTGTGCAAAAGAGCATCAAAAGGACCAATGGAGACAAAACAACCGAATTCTACAACTTCAACTACCTCTCCTTCAACAACTTCTTGGAGATTTGGCTTAAAGCAGATCGCATTAAAAACGACATCAAAATAGATCGCTCCATCTCCCTCTATAATACGCCCTTCTCCGATCTCTTCAATGCTTTCAATTCCTATGATCATGCCATACTCTCTATCTAATCTACCTTCAAACTGCTCCCAGAGGAGAGATTCAATTGTTTCTTCCAATTTCTCTCCAATTTTAGCAGGAGGGACTCTAACGGTGTCTCGCAACTTTATTCTGGCATACATAACGCAAAAGCTAATTACTGCGGAAATATAAATTTAACTTTTCCAAAACTTTCCTTTTGAAATCTGAAGACAAGTAATCAAGAATTGTGCCTCTTGCGGAGAAGATCTCCATGTGCCTCACTATAGGTTCAAATTCTCCGCCCACAATAGCATTTGCAATAACTCCCGCTCCCTGAGCGGATTGTTTTCCGATTCCAAAACCCTCGAGAATTTGCGTATCGTAATGCTCCGAGATCATTTTCTCAAGAGCTTTTGCAAATCTACCAGAGAGTATGCAATAGTCTGCTTTTCCAATGCTAACTTCTACAGCCTTCAATCCCTTAAGAACGAATTCTGATAATATTTCAAGCTCTTTTCCACCATATTCCTCGACAAAGCTCTTAACTCCACCGCTGAAGATCATTTTTTTTGGAAATTCTTTGATCAGATAAGCGAGCTCCGCATCCATTGAGCCAATAGAGCGGTAGCCAAGGAAACCTGAAGTCCCTCCAATGCTGTCAACGATCTTACCATTTTTGATTGCGACGAAAGAGCTAAAACCATGACCAACTTCTGCAAGAATAAAACGCTGTTTCTCAACAGAAACCTCCTCCGAGAGTTGTAAAACCGCTAAAACAGCAGAACAAAGCTTATCAGATGTTCCAATGTCGATCTTGTTGAACTTTCTCCATTCTGGAACTGTAGGTAAATGGATTATTCCGGGAATTGTGTAAAAATTCAGATCTTTCTCTCTGATCATTTCCATAACCGATCTTAGCCCAATGCTTCTTTCATCGTCAAGATTTAGGGTCATGAGAAACAATTCATAATCTTTCAGCTGAGAGAATTTTTTTATTGGACTTCCATATCCAGAAAGCCCAGCATAGATCTCCGCCTCATATGATTCAATCGCCTCAACAAACGAATACGGATCTTCCTTCACCCTTTCGCTCTTGAAGTTTTCAGCACAGCAGTCTCCATTCTCAATCAAGAATATTTCGTAGGAATCCGTTCCCGCATCTACCCCAGCGGATCTCACCATGGATTTCCCTCTAAAAGGCTTCTGATCTTATCCGTTGTAGCCCTCATAACTCTTTCGAATTTCACTTCTATTCTACCGTTCTTCTCCCTTCTTTCAATCTCCCTTAGATTGATGCCAACGAGTTTTAAATGGATTTTGAATAGCTCTAAAATTTCTTCGGAAGAGAAATTTAGAGTCAATAGCTCTGTCACCTCCTTGCCTTCACTCACTTTTCTTATGCTTTCTATTGCAGAGCTCAATATAGCTTTTCCAAGGCGATGAGCTCTTTTATCAAGATCATCTTTGAACTCGAAAGTTTGAAAGGCTTCTCTTATTATTCTTGCAAGCATGAAGTCTCTTCCATATTCTTCGAAATTCTTAAAAGCATAGCTCAGATCTCCGCAATTGGAAAAGCTTGTAGTGTATTTCAAGGGGGGCAAAAGCATTTCAAGATCTTTGAAGACCACTCCCTCCCTACCTCTTTCATTTAGCTCTTCCAAAGTCTTTTTTATGTTTTCAATATCCTCTGCAGAAGTCTTGAGCAGAAGATCCACCATTTTTAGCCCATATCTCTTTGCTATCTCTTCTTTATCATAAATACTCAAAGCTTTGTTCGTTTTGCTTTCTCGAACATCAAAAAGGAAGAATTCCAAATCGTCTATGCCATAGTAATCAGGAACATAGGGAGACGCTTTGCCTATCGCTTCACAGCAAAGCATATGCTCAGGATATTCATCAAAGAATTCCTTGGAGATCTTCTCTCTCGCTTTTTCAGTTGTATATGGGCATATTAGTCCTCTTCG
This sequence comes from Archaeoglobaceae archaeon, assembly GCA_025058955.1. Classification (GTDB taxonomy): domain Archaea; phylum Halobacteriota; class Archaeoglobi; order Archaeoglobales; family Archaeoglobaceae; genus WYZ-LMO2. Next base: position 4,961 of record JANXDV010000031.1, read on the forward strand.
AGTTATTGCGTAAATATTTTCTCCAATTATACCAATTCTAACGTTATAGCCGTTCATTTTCTCTTCAACAGCAATTTTTTTACTTCCAAAGTGTTTCTTAAGCCCAGACTCCAAGTAAAGGATTCGCCTGATCTTTGGAAAACCTCTAAAAACTCTTAAACTCTCTTTTCCTTTGACAATCACAGTTCCCTCTTCATAAATTCCAAATTTCTTTTCTATCCTAACCGCTTCCACTATATCGCTGAAAAATGGGTGCTTTACGAATGCTCTTCTTAGGATTCCCCTCTCCTCTAATCTTTCTGTAGAAAACTTTGAGAGATTTAGAGCTTCAGCAACAAAATTCATGAATGTTGATAGAGAAACTTAACCAGATCTCTCTCCGTAAGGATCCCTTCCAACTTTCCATTTTCGACTATTAAAACCGCTCCATGTCCTTTTTCGATCAATTCTGAGACTATTTGTGAGATCAAAGCATCTTTTGGAAACATCGGAATCTCCTTATACATGAGCAGATCACTGTTTCCAAGGATCGCTGTTACAGGCTTCTTTATTGCCTCACTTATGTGTCCAAGCTCAAGCATCTTAAAAGCTTCTCCCTTTCCAAAGTATGCGAGGATCTCTCTTGCGGTTACAAGCCCGAGAAGGATTCCATCTTCGATTACTGGCAGTCTTCTGAATCTCTTGCTTATCATCGTCTTCATTGCGGTCTCGATCGTGTCTTTTGGTCTAAGCGTTACAACGTTCTTAGTCATGAAGTCCTCAGCAATGCCATCGACAGTCTTTTTTCTTGCTAAAAACTCCAAAACATCTCTTTCTGTAATTATACCAACAACAACTTCTTCCTTATCCAAGATCGGACAACCACCGACCTTTTTCTCAAACATCAACTCAACCGCACTCTCAAATGAGTCTTTAATGGATAAATAGATTACGTCTCTTTCCATGATCTCCTTAATTTCCGCATTTACTGCGGAGGCTAAATTCCCATTATAGCGATTTCTAACAATACCGTGCTTTTTTCCCCCTCCAAAGAAGTTTATAAAGTCGGTAGCGGTTATTATTCCCTTAAGCTTCTTCGTTCCCGCATCTGTAATTGGGATCCTTCTGAAATTCTTTTTCAACATGAACTTTAACGCGTTCATGATCGTAGAAGTTTGGGGAAGAGTTTGAACGTTGGTAGTTGCCACTTCCATCACATTCATCTATTTTCACCTTTCACGCTCTGCACAGTATTCGCAGAGATTCCAACCCTCGAATTCGTAAAGTGTATCCACGTATCTACCACATTTCTCACAAATTCCACCGCCACTCTCTTCAGTAAAGCCTGAGGAGTGTTCTGTGATAAGGGAAGCTAATTCTCCAAGATCGAGTGATATTCCCAGGATATCGTTATCGGTAATTATTCCTACAAGCTCTCCAGAATCGTTAACAACAGGCAATCTTCTAATTCCCCTCTTCATCATTATGTTCGCAGCTTCTCTAATGCTCGTTGTTGGCTTAATTGTGATCAGTGGAGAGCTCATGACCTCTTTAACCTTCACCGAAGAAGGGGTTTTGTTTTTCGCAACTACCTTCGAGATCAGATCTTTTTCGGTAACGATCCCAACTGGTTTGTTTCCATCCATGATCACCGCACTTCCAACGCCGTATTCCATCATCTTCTTGGCAATAGAATGGACATTTTCCTCTATGTTCGCTTTGCAGACATCTCTCGTCATTATTTCCTTCACTGGTATGTCTGAGTGCATAAGTCTCACCATTAGCAACTCTGTTAAAGGGATTTTAAGTTTTTTGATATGGTAATTACAAAAAATAATTTATGTGATGCCACAACTAACTTCATGAGACTTCCAAGCTTCTACAAGCTCAGTGTAGAAGAGAGACTTAAAAAAGTGGCGGAAATAGCTAATTTGAATGAAGAAGAAGTCAAATCGTTGATCTCTTCTGGAGGATTGCCGATAGAGATTGCGGATCGGATGATCGAAAACGTCATTGGCACTTTTGAGCTTCCACTTGGAATAGCAACGAACTTTTTGATCGATGGAAAGGAGTATCTAATTCCAATGGTAATTGAGGAGCCAAGCGTTGTCGCTGCAGCGAGCAACTCAGCGAAGATGGCAAGAGAGGGCGGTGGTTTTATCACGGATTTCACAGCTCCGATCATGATCGGACAGATCCAAATTGTAGACGTTAAAAATCCCGAAAGTGCAAGGTTTGAGATCCTTAAGAATAAGGCTGAAATAATAGAAAAGGCGAATGAGTGCGACCCCGTGCTTTTAAAACTCGGAGGAGGTTGTAAGGATCTTGAAGTTAGAGTTATTGAGACAATTTGCGGTAAAATGATTGTCGTCCACCTTCTTGTCGATGTAAGGGATGCAATGGGAGCTAATGCGGTGAACACGATGTGCGAGAAAGTAGCTCCGATCGTTGGAAGGCTCTCAGGAGGTAGAGTTTTGCTTAGAATTCTATCAAATCTCGCCATTTACAGAATAGCAAGGGCAAAGGCAATTTTCAAGAAAGAGGCAATTGGTGGAGAAGAAGTAGTTGATGGTGTTATGAAAGCTTACGCATTTGCTGAAGCGGATCCATTTAGATGCGCAACGCATAACAAGGGAATAATGAATGGAATATCCGCTTTGATGATCGCAACTGGGAACGATTTCAGAGCGGTAGAGGCGGGGGCTCATGGTTATTCTGCTATTAAAGGCTATAAACCGCTCACGAAGTATGAAGTTGACGCAAATGGTGATCTTGTTGGAACGATTGAGCTTCCAATTTCTGCTGGAGTCATCGGTGGAGCCACACAAGTAAATCCTTTGGCAAAGATCTGCCTGAAGATCTTAGGAGTTAAGAGCGCTGAAGAGCTTGCAAGAGTCGCTTCCGCTCTTGGCTTGGCTCAAAACTTTGCAGCATTGAGAGCTTTAGCCACAGAAGGTATTCAGCGTGGGCATATGGAGCTTCATGCGAGGAATGTTGCAATAATGGCGGGAGCAAAGGGAAATGAGATCGACAAACTCGTCGAGCTAATGGTTAAGGAAGGAAAGATCAGAATTGACTTCGCAAAAGAAGCCCTTTCAAGGCTTAGGGCTAAGGAAGAATGAGATCGAGATCTTTTAAAGTTGAACAGCTAACTCCCATTTCAGCAAGTTCTTTTTTTAAACTTTCAGAAGCTTTTCCGTGGTAAAAGATCACATGCTCCGCCTTGCAATGCTCTACCATTGCAATTATCCCTCTGTAATCGATGTGATCACTTATAACGATCCTTGGAGCCTTGTAGGATCTTTGAGCGGTGAGAATGTATCCCTCCTTGAGATTTCTTGGCGAGACAATTTTTGAACCAGAATCACCAACTTCTATACCAAGAGCGGAGCAAATTCTCTTAATATTATCCTCCGCTGTAAACTCATAGCCTTCTTTTCCAAGAATCTCCGCAATTCTCTGAGCTTTACCCACTGGATAAGCCCCAAGACAAACTTTTTTCTCAGCAACACTCAAAAGCTTCTCGATCTCGTCTTCAAAGACAAATGAGGGGTGCCCATAGGTAGCTTCAGTTATTAGCACTCTACACTTTGGCAATTCTCTCCATTGCTTGACATCACCAGTTATTAGAAGATCCGCATCCCTTATGTAAAAAGCGGTAGCTCCATGGATATGCTTTGTTGGATACGTTTCAACCTTAAGCTCTCCAAGTCTAAAGCTATCGCCTATGCGAAAGGTTTTTCCCTCAAAATCCTTCCCAGTTATCGCTTTCAAGATCTTCGCAGTTTCAACGCTCGCAAAAGCTCTCTGATTGTTCAAATTTCTCTGCCCATAGTGATCCGAGTGTGCATGCGTTATTAGATTGAAACCTTCTATTGGCTTGGAGTCGATGTGAAGGTCGATGCCCTTAATTCTCAAGGATAAATGTGGGCAGGACTTTTTCCTGTATGCAAGAAAGCCAAATCTCTCTGCGATCTCGATCGAGTTCACAAATTTGATTTTTGAGAATATTTATAACTCTTGTCCAAAGTCTCTCGTAATGGAATCTTTCACCGCAATCTCACTCTTCATCACCGGTCTCATCGCCGGGACTTTTGGTGGATTCTTGGGCGTAGGCGGGGGTTTTATAATGCTTCCCACACTTTCCTTCTTATTCGGCTATCAGTTAACAACCGCGATCGGGACAACGATAACCGCTATCATTTTTACAGCAATTTCTGGAGCTCTTGGACATTTGAAAAGGAATAACGTTGACTTTAAAACCGCAAAGCTCGTTGCGATCAGTGGTGCCTTCGGAGCGATCATAGGCTCATCCGCTTTCTTCTACCTCTCAAAAGATATATGGCTTTTAAGCCTCCTCTTAGGATTAGCGTTTACATACACGAGCTTGAGGATGATCTACGAGGGTTTAAGGAGAGAAGTTGAAAAGAAGACTGAGCAAATTAAAGGCTCAATAAAGGCAAAGCTACTTCTTGGCTCTTCAGTTGGTTTTCTTGTAGGTCTTCTTGGATTAGGCGGGGGCTTTGCTCTTGTTCCAAGCTTTGTCTATATTTTCGGCTCCTCGATCAAGCTTGCGGTTGGAACTTCTCTTGCCTCATTTCTAAGCATGGCAGTTGTTAGCTCCGCTTTCAAGATCTATCAAGGAGTTGTTGACCTAATTGCAGTCCTATTTTTAGGTTTTGGAGCGATTCTCGGTGCACAAATTGGAGCAAAAGTTGTTGAATTTATGCCTTCTTGGATGCTTAGGTTGTTCTTTGGAACTGTTTTTCTCTACATTGCAATGAGGTTCATTTTTGATGCTCTTTATGGAATAAACTGAAGCAATCATTATAATTGCTGTATTTCAATGCTTTTTTAAGCTCTCATCCATAACACTCTTATCAGCTTTTCAAGTAAGAGCGAGACATCAAAAAGTTTAACTCTTTCTAAACAAAGCTTAACTGTGGCTTCAGAGGCGAAGGAGATCTTTGCAAGGATAGGCGGAATGAGCTGTGCGATGTGTGCAAAGACTGGTCTGGATCTCCATCTTCTTGGCGATAGCAGAAACTTGGCAAAGCTATGATAAAAACGGGGATGGATGGATTGAAAAAGAAAAGTTGACAAGCTTGAATATAGATTTGCTTGAACCCTCAACTCAAAAAGCTTTTAAGTTAACGTCTATTCCACTAACAGCCAAACTCTTCATAGAGCCAAACAAAACCACAGTTGCCCCGGGAGAGAGATTTGCAGTTGATATAAGCTTGCAAGATGGCACAACTCAATCAGCGCTTGTGAACTTCACATTCGATCCAACAAAGATCACCTATGTTTCTGGCTCAACTCAGAGATTGTTCAACTTTATGGACAGAATAGATTCAACCGCAAATTACGTAAGATATCTTGGCACTTCAACTTCTCCAGTGAGCATTGCAACTAAGACAAAGGTAGCTACAGCTGTATTCAGTGTAAATCCAGGAGCTTCTGAAACGATAAGCTTTAGCATTGTGACTGCAAGTATTGATGGAACAAACGCTTCAGCAATCGTTCAGAGATTAACAATAGTCAAAGAAACTTGGCAAGCTTATGACAGAAATGGCAATGGTGACATTGAAGATCGGGAATTGATCCAAGCAATCTTGGATTGGCTGAACAACAAAATTGGCGATAGAGAACTCATAAATGTAATTCTGAAATGGCTTCAACCAACTCCTACTCCAACTCCTCCACCAACCCCAACTCCCGAGTATCCTAAAATCGTGAATGTAGGAAACTACTATGGAGTAGAGAAATTCCCAGTAAAACTTGTGGCAAGAGCCTATTCAGATTGGCGAAACGGATCAGTGCCAGTTGAATATGTTTGGGATATTTACAAAAATGGCAATTTAGT
>JANXDV010000032.1 GCA_025058955.1 Archaeoglobaceae archaeon
GAAGGTGTTTTAAATGACTCTATTGACAGCATTTGTGGTTCAATATATGCTACGATACCAAAAAACGTTTTTGGGGAGATGATAGAGGAGCTCGCAAAGCAGAAAATTGTAAATTCATACAATATGGATGGAATTGTAAAGAGGTTTGCTTCTTCGCTTTGTAGTAAAAAAGAAGAGCTTAGATCTGCAATTGAAATAACCTTAGAAGCGATCTCGAGATGTTCTGGATTGATAGAAAGAGCTGGAGATGGAATTTACGTCTACAAGGCTTATGATCGAGAAACCTGAATGTAAAGCTTGTAGCAAAGAGCAAAGTTTAGGTAGCTTACTCAACGATCTTCTTTATTCCCTCTTTAACCCATACTATCGTGAAAAGGGAAGTTTTGATACAACAGAGCTGATAAAAAAGTATTTAAAAGAAGAATTGAGGCGTTTTGATGAAAATCCATTTTTTAGAGAGCTTTTGAAGGATCTTGGGTTTTCAAATGGTTACTGGACTGAGCAGATTGAGAAATATCAAATGGCCAGGAGAAAAGCTTGGGAAGAAGTCAAAGAACTTCTCGAAGCTGGCAAATTGAGTAGAGAAGATCTTAGCATAAATCAACTTGTTGAGAACTTCTTTGACGAAGTTGTTGAAGAGCTGAAAAAAATTGGCTACATAGACTATGTGGAAGGAAAATTTCACAGAAGAGTAGTTAAATATAAGGCAATAGCGGAAAGAATTATAGGGGACAAAATACTATCAATTGCTCTCGAAGAGCTTGAGAAGAAAAGCAGAGGGGAAAATCTGACAGAGAAAGAAGGAGTTTCCATTTTTAGTGGGGCAAACATAGTGGAATTCGATCCAATGCTTCACTCCTTTGACAACATCGATCTTTGTGAGAGCCTTGTAAAGTCTGCAGTTAGGGGGAATATTGAGCTTGAAGAGATCGTTGCAAGACAACCAAAGCATGCGGAGAAATGTGTTTATGTTATGCTGATCGATGTGAGCGACTCAATGAGGGGAAAGAAGATCGTTGGAGCAATAGAAGCAGGAATTGCACTAAGGAGAGCAATAGAAAGGAAAGGAGGAGAAGATGAACTTGTAGTTTTAGCTTTCAACCACAGGGTTTCGAAAGTCAAGAAGGAAGAAATTTTGAATTTGGAGCCAAGAGGCAGAACAGACATAGGGCTTGCTTTGAGGAGTGCAAGAAGAATTTTGAGCGATAGAAGTGGGACTGGAATAATCTTTCTAATCAGCGACGGAGAGCCGACAGCGAGCTATGATCCAAGCTTGACTCCCTGGGTCTGTGCCTTAAGAGAAGCGAAAATGCTTAGAAGTGTTAGTGCAAAACTTCAGATAGTGATGTTTGGAAATGAGACAAGATTTTTTGAATTTTGCTCAGCAATGGCTAAGCTTTGTGGAAACTCGAGGCTTTTGCACTTTTCAGATCCACTAAACCTAAAAAAGTATATTCTAAGAAGATTTTAAAGTAGCTCCTCCTTAGAATAAACTACTATACCCTTGTTCGTGATCTCGAATGGATGGATCTTCTTGCTGTGATTTGTTCCACGCATCTTGAAGATCTCAATACTCCTCATTCTCGTATTTTCAACTCGCGTGTAGTATAGCACAATTGTTCCCTCCACAACGAAGTTCTCAACTCCGAATCTGCTGATCCTATCGGGTCCATTTTCAATTACCTCGCATGTTAACAGTGAGGTTAAGCCGAGGATCTCCATAGTCGTTGATATTTTGAGCAATTCAACTCTAAATTTCGCCGGATCTGCTATTGTAAATCCTATAGAAGTTGTAGAGTCTACAGTAGCTCTCTTTGCTCCAATCTCATCTTGAATCGTTATGATCTGATCAAGCAGTGATCTCGTGTCAAATGGGCGAACATCGATGTATTTTTCATCTGAAGGTAAACCGATCTTTGTAGAAGTAGCATCTACAATTGCAAGCATGTTTTCATCTTCAAACTTCTCAAGATCCCATCCAAAGCTCATGAAGTGCTCTCTAAGATGTTGTGGTCTCTCTTCAGTCGCAACAAATATTCCCGGTTCGCTAAATTGCTCAATGCCGTTCACCAAATACTGCATCGCAAATACAGTCTTTCCTGAGCCAGATGGACCGGAAATAAGGTAGCTTCTGTCTCTTAGTAGACCACCATCGCAGAGTTCATCAAAACCGGGTATGCCTGTGGGCACTCTTTCCAACATATTATCACACTAACCATTTCAAAACCTTAAAGTTTAAATTATTTACGCCAAATTCAACACATGAAGGTTACAGTCTCCTTGATAAAAGCGGATGTTGGAAGTGTCGCAGGACACGCTCTTGTTCCAGAAGAAATAAAGAAATTGGCTGAAGAAAGCTTGATAAATGCAATGGAAACTGAAAAAATAATTGATTTTCGCATTTTCAATGCGGGAGATGATCTTGAACTGCTTATGACCCATAGAAAAGGTGTGGACAGCCAAGAAATTCATGGATTGGCATGGGAAGTTTTCAAAAAGTGTGCGGATAAAGCTAAGGAAATGAAACTCTATGGAGCGGGACAAGATCTGCTTAAAGACGCTTTTTCAGGGAACATAAGAGGTCTTGGTCCAGGAATTGCAGAAATGGAATTCACAGAAAGAAAAGCGGAGCCATTGATCGTTTTCATGATGGATAAAACAGAACCAGGAGCATTTAATTTGCCAATATTCAAGATCTTTGCGGATCCCTTCAACACCGCTGGACTTGTAATAGATCCTTCAATGCATTCTGGCTTTGTATTTGAGATCTGGGATATTTTAGAGCACAGAAGAGTATTTATGAGAGCTCCAGAAGAGCTTTACAGTATTCTCGCTTTAATTGGAGCCAAGAGTAGGTTTGTAATAAAAAGAGTTTATCCAAAGGGTGGGAAATTACCTGCTGAAGAACCCGTTGCGGTGATAAGCACTGAGAAGCTCTATCAGGTTGCTGGAGAATACGTTGGAAAAGACGATCCAGTTGCAATTGTCAGAGCTCAAAGTGGCTTGCCCGCAGTCGGAGAAATTCTGGAGGCATTTGCATTTCCCCATTTAGTCAGCGGATGGATGCGTGGAAGTCATAACGGACCAATAATGCCCGTTCCATTTAGATATTCAAAATGCACACGTTTCGATGGGCCACCAAGATGCATTTCCGCTGGTTTTCAGTTGTGCAACGGTAAGCTAATCGGCCCAGTGGACATGTTCGACGATCCTGCATTTGATTACGCAAGACAAAAGGCTAATGAGATAGCGGAATACATGAGGAGACATGGACCTTTTGAGCCCCATAGACTCTCAGCAGAGGAAATGGAGTATACAACTCTTCCGAAGGTTCTTGATAGCCTTAAAGGAAGATTTGAGCAATTATGAAACACTTATTCTGGCAATCGCTGATGGAGAAGCAGAAAATCGATTATCTTGAAAAGTATAGCATCGTAGTTGTTGGAAGCAGAATGATGCTCGAGCTTCTATGGCGATCTGGAATCGGATGCATTCGATACATCTCCGATTTCATCTCTCAAGTTGACTCTCTCATCGACTGCACTCTCGATCCGCTTGAAGCAAATCAATACGATATCGTTGGTCCAAGATCAGAAGAGAGCAACGTGATCTCCTATTTGTTTCCTGAAGATCGCACCGAGCTAAAGAGGATCATGAAAGGTTCTGACATCGTGGTCGCTCATAAAAATATGCTTGAAGTATCCAAAATAGCAGAAGAAATTGGTGTTCCTTTTATTCCAGACATTGTTACAACTTTTTTGCCAGACGGGGTTAAATTCTGGGAATTGGAATATCCAAAGGTTGAGAGAAATCCGATCAGTTATGCGATTACCTGTGGACTTCAAGCATTGGAAATAATGAGAACTCTTGCTGGACAAAAGCCAATTTTAGCTCCTGAAGCAATTCTTGTGGATCTGAAGGAGGGAATCAAAAGGGTATGTCTGAGGAAAATTGGCACGGCTTAAAGGTTGGGATAGAGATCCATCAACAGCTCGATACTAAGGAGAAATTGTTCTGCAAATGCCCTACGGAGTCTTTCGAAGAGCCAAAACTCGAGATAAAGCGTTATTTGAGGCTAAAGAAGAGTGAAATGGGCGAAGAAGATAGGGCAGCTAAGGAAGAAGTTGAGAGGAGAAAGAGATTTATCTACAAGTTTTACGACACTACTTGCCTTGTAGAAGCTGACGAAGAACCACCAACAGAGATGAATAGAGAAGCTTTGAAGATCGCTGTTCAAGTTGCGAAGATGCTGAAGATGACAATTCTCGATGAAATTCACGTTATGAGAAAGATCGTGATTGATGGTAGCAACACAACTGGCTTTCAAAGAACCGCATTGGTTGCTGTAGATGGAGAAATAGAGGTTAAAGGAGAAAAAATTGGCATAGCGACGCTTTGCTTAGAAGAAGAGGCTTGCAGTAAAATAGCGGAAGGAGAAGATTTCACGGTATACTCTTTGGACAGATTGGGAATTCCTTTGATAGAGATCGGAACAAAGGCGGATATAAGATCCCCTGAAATCGCTAAGGAGACTGCGAAAAAACTTGGGATGGTTCTAAGATCGACTGGAAAAGTTAAGAGAGGAATAGGAACTATAAGACAAGACGTGAACATAAGCATAAAAGGTGGAGCGAGAGTTGAGATAAAAGGAGTCCAGGAGCTCGAGATAATCGATAAAATCGTTGAATATGAAGTCTTGAGGCAGTTAAATCTGCTTAAAATTAAGGAGGAATTGCAGAAAAGAAGAGCTGAGGTGATTGAGAAAATATTTGATGTGACAGATGTTTTCAAAGACACGAAATCGAAGATCTTAAAAGGAAAAGAAGTTAGAGCGATTTTGCTAAGAAATTTTGCTGGAATTGTTGGTAAAGAGATTCAGCCAGGAAGAAGACTTGGAAGTGAGTTTGCAGATATAGCGAGAGCTTTTGGTTTAGGTGGGATCTTCCATACAGATGAGCTTCCCGCTTATGGAATAACCGCTGAAGAGGTAAAGGAGCTCAGGAAAAAATTGGGAGCTTCTGAAGAAGATGCGATTGTATTTGGGGCGGGAGATCCAGAGAGAGTAGAGAGAGCTTTGCGAAGAATTGTGGAAAGAGCGAAATATTGCTTTTTAGGAGTTCCAGAAGAGACGAGAAAGGCCAATGAAGATGCCACAACTTCTTATCTTCGCCCACTCCCTGGTTCTGCGAGAATGTATCCAGAGACAGACGTTCCACCAGTTCTATCTTCTGAATTTTTAGATGTAGAGATCCCTGAGTTGATCGAGGTAAGGGCTAAAAGATATGAAAAGCTTTTACCTTCTGATCTTGCCTTTGAAATTGCGGATTCTAAGTATTACAAGCTTTTTGAGGAATTCTGTAGCTCGTTATCTCCAACAATAGTTGCAAGAGTTCTGCATGTCATACCCAAGGAGCTAAGAAGAGAGGGTTTTAAAGTTGATCTGCTTGGCGAAAAGCACCTTAGGATGATTCTTGAGCTGATCAGAGGTGGTGAAATAGCAAAGGAAGGTGCGGAAAATGCTTTAAAATTCTTGATCGAGAAACCAAATGCAAAAAAGGAAGAAGTGATAAATGCGATCGGTTCTAAGAGCGATCTCGACATTTTTATCCAAAAACTCGTTGAAGAGAAAAAGGATCTCATTGCTGAAAAAGGAGAGAATGCTTTCAAGCCATTGATGGGTATAGTTATGGGAGAATTCAGAGGGAAAGTTGACGGAAAAGTCATTGCGGAAAAGCTGAGAGAAGCAATAACGAAAAAGATCAGAGAAATGAGACCGCAAAATTCATAAGTCAAAAATACTACGCTTTTTAGGGCTCGTGGTCTAGCGGTTATGACGTCGCCTTGACACGGCGAAGTTCCCCGGTTCGAATCCGGGCGAGCCCAGTTTTTAATTGAATTTAAAGCTTTGGAAGCCAATAAGATTTCCCCTTTTCGAAGCTCTAAAAGTTTGATATCGATAAACCTTGTAATTGACTTTAACGAGGTTAGCGAGCTTGTATGGAACTATCACTTGGATCGAGGTTTAATTTTCTTTCTACTGACTAAAGAATTCGAATTGCTTAAGATCTCTCTGAGATAGCTCCATCTATCATCCATGTTAACTTGAACTTTTCTTTTAGACTTTTTTATTTCCAATCTGCCATAAGAAGCACCAAAGTCTGCGAGACTCATCCATCCACTTTTAGATTGAACGCGATTTCTGATCTTCTGAGCTCTTTTTTCTCTCTCAATATATCTGCTAAGAATTAGGGATAGAAGAAGGAAAATTATTGTTAGAAATGCAGGTAAATCCCATGAAAGACCAAGAAGGGATCGAAAAATTGTGACAGCGGGAAGTAGTATACCGCCTAATACCACAAGTGTTACGAAAGCGATGATCAGAGTGCTATGTGGGAACATTTCTTTTCCATCCATGAAATATGTTTACATAGGGTAAATATAACCTTTTGCTCAAGTGCAAGTTAGACTTATTCTCACGACATTAAGAAGTTTTTTAGAACCAAAAATTTTTAAGTTTCTAATAGCATTTCTGGGCATGTTTGTTGTAAAGATTGCCAAAGTCATAAGACATTCAAAAAATATTGCCACTGTTTTTTTTGACAGAAAAATCCCCTCTTATCCAGGGCAATTTGTAATGCTATACCTTTTTGGTTATGAGGAGATACCCCTTAGCCTCTCCTCTCCAAATTCTGTCACAGTAAAAGCGGTTGGAGAAACAACAAGAGCAATAGTAAAGGAAAATTTCGAAATCGTTGGAATTCGTGGAGCTTTTGGAAAACCCTTTACAATTTCGGATAAAGCTCTTATAATAGCGGGTGGGATTGGAATAGCTCCATTGAAGTATCTATACGATTTTCTAAAGGGTAGAGGATATCATGTGGAGTTGATTTATGGAGCAAGAAGCGCTGAGGAGCTAATATGGATAAATGAATTTGAAAATGCAAGCTTTGCAACTGAGGATGGTAGCTTTGGGTTTAAGGGCACGGTTTTAGATTTGCTTAAAGACAAAAGTTTTGAGAATTTCAACCGAATCTATTGTTGTGGTAAAGAAGAGATGCTTAGAGAAATCTATAAGTTATTAAAAAAGAAAAATTGTTTGAATAAGGCAGAATTTTCTCTTGAAAGATTTATGAGGTGTGGAATTGGAGTTTGTGGCTCTTGTGTGCTTGAAAATGGATTGAGAGTTTGTAAGGATGGACCTGTTTTTAATGGAATGGATTTAGTGGATTTTGAAGTTGAATTTTAGGAGGAGAAATCTTTACTTTATTTTTCATCAAGCTTTTAAACTTCGAAGTCTTCTTTTCGCTGTGAAAACGGATAGGTTCATCATAATCGAAGAAGTTGAGACTGATGAGAGATATGGCACTTATCCATCAAAGCGGAGCATTGAAGAGCATATAAGGAAAGGTTTTGTTTGTATAGACAAACCAATGGGTCCAACGAGTCATGAAGTCGTTGTCTGGGTTCGAAAAATTCTTGAAGTGCAAAAAACTGGACATGCGGGCACTTTAGATCCAAGAGTCACTGGAGTTTTACCTGTTTTCATAGAAACCGCGACAAAGCTTGTTAAATTCCTTCAAGAGTCTGGAAAGGAATACGTTTGCCTTATGAGGCTTCATGGTGATGTAAAGGAGGAGAAGATAAGAGAAGTCTTCAGGATGTTCACTGGCAAAATTTTTCAAAAACCACCTTTGAAATCAGCGGTTAAGAAGCAGTTGAGGATCAGAGAAATTTACAGCATGGAAATCCTTGAGATCTCTGGAAGGGAGGTCCTTTTTAAGGTTTCCACTGAATCTGGAACTTATATAAGAAAGCTCTGCAAAGACATGGGAGAAGTTCTCGGCGTGGGAGCACACATGCAAGAGCTTAGAAGAACAAGAACTGGTAATTTTAGTGAGGAGGATTGCTATAATCTCCAAGATCTCTTGGATGCATTCATCTTCTGGAAAGAAGAAGGTGAAGAGAAGTATCTTCGCGAGGTCATAAAGCCCATGGAAGCTGCTGTTGTGGAAATTCCGAAGATCGTTATCAAGGACACCGCAGTAGATGCGATTTGTCATGGAGCAAATCTTTCGATAAAGGGCGTCGTTTCTATAGAGAGAACTGTTAATGAAGGGGGTAAAGTGGCAATTCTAACTGCAAAAGGAGAACTTGTGGCTCTTGGAAAAGCGCTAATGTCCGCTGAAAACATGATTGAGCTCAAAAAGGGTTTTGTTGTAGACATTGAAAGAGTGATAATGGATCGCGGAGTATATCCGAGTGTATGGAAAAGCTCGTAGTAGCGATCCCTTCTTCAAGCCTCATAAACGAAAATGACGAGAAGATAAAGATCTACAAGATCGGAATAATAGCAAGAGCTTTGGCGATCTTTAGAGTTGAAGAACTTCTGATCTACAGGGATCCGATTCTCGATGAGACTGAACTTATTAAAGAGGTTCTCGAGTATCTCGAAACTCCACAGTATTTGAGAAAAGAGCTTATTCCGATGAGTGAAAAGTTAAGATTTGTTGGAGTTTTACCACCACTTGCAATTCCATCTCACAAGTCGAAACATTTAAAAATCGGTGAGTTGAGGGAAGGGGTCGTAAAAAGGGTGGCTCCTGACGGAACGCGATGGGTTGATATAGGTGTTGAAGCCCTTGCACCCTTGAAGTGTGAAGAACCAAAGGGTGCTCGCGTGACCGTCAGGGTCGTTTCGAAGACCCCGTTGCTCGTCGAGAAGGCAAAAGCGGAAGAGTATTGGGGATATAAGGTAAAATCCGCTGAACTGAAAGACGTGCTGAAAAGGAAAGACGTGATCGTGACTTCCCGAAAGGGAAGAGTTCCGAAGCCTGAAGAAATCAGAAAAGGCACCTTCGTCTTCGGAAATCCGAAGGAAGGTGTTTTCGAGATCATGAAAAGGATGGGAATAGATATGGAAGTCGAAGCCTGGAACACGATCCCAATGCAAGGGGTGAGAACTGTTCGGTTAGAGGAAGCTATAATTTGCACTCTCGCAATAGTAAACTTCTTCTCATTCTGGGGTGATTCGAGATGAAGGAGCATAGACCAAAGCGTGGATCTTTAGCTTTTTCTCCAAGAAAGAGAGCTAAGAGGATTGTTCCAAGGATTAGAAGTTGGCCAGAATGCAAAGAAGTCAGATTGCAAGGATTTGCTGGCTACAAGGCTGGAATGACGCATGTTGTGATGATCGATGACAGAAAGAACTCTTTGAGTTATGGAGAGGAGGTGATAATTCCTGTTACTGTTATTGAGACCCCTCCAATGAAGGTTGCTGGCATAAGAGTTTACAAGGAGACACAGTATGGCTTAAAGATCGTTAAGGAAGTATGGGCAAATGGATTAGATGCATTTTTGGATAGAAGAGTAAAGATTCCTAAAAATTCTAAAAGTGTTGATGAGTTAAGAAGTGTTGAGGGCGATGAAGTTAGAGTTGTGACTTATACTCAACCCTATTTGCTAACTGGAGTGCCAAAAAAAGTCCCTGATTTGATGGAACAGAGAGTAGGGGGATCTTTTAAAGAGGCTTTGGAATATGCGATATCCAAGCTTGGTAAAGAAATTGCGATCTCGGAGGTATTCAAGGAAGGTAGCATCGTTGACATTAGTGCAATAACGAAAGGAAAAGGTTTTGAAGGAGTTGTGAAGAGATGGGGAGTTATAACGATGAATGCAAAGCATGCAAGAAGCAGTAAAGGCAGAAGAGTGGGAACACTGGGCCCATGGACTCCGCACAGGATTAGGTGGACAGTTCCACAATATGGGCAAATGGGTTTCCATCAAAGACTCGAATTCAACAAGAGGATCTTGAAGATCGGAAACAATGGAGAAGAGATAACACCAAAGGGCGGATTTCCCCACTACGGAGTTGTAAGAAATAGCTACGTTCTCATCGCAGGCACAGTGCCAGGAAGTGTGAAGAGACTTGTAAGGATTAGAGATGCAATAAGACCGCCAAAAGCGGAGTTTGCTGGTGTAAATCTTGTTTATGTTAGCACAAGTTCAAAGCAGGGGAAGTGATATGAAAGCAGGCGTTTTAAATCTAAAAGGAGAGGTTGTGGAGGAAATTGAATTGCCAGAGGCTTTCAACGAAGAATTTAGACCAGACATAATAAAGAAAGCGGTGCTTTCAATTCAATCTCATCGGAGACAACCTTATGGACCAAATCCGCTTAGTGGTGTAAATTACGCATGGGAAAACTGGGGACCCGGGCATGGATATGCGAGAGTTCCAAGATGGAAGCTTGGCTTAAGAGCGGTAGTTGTTCCACAAGCGGTTGGTGGCAGAGAAGCTCATCCACCGAAGGTTCAGAAGAAATGGAGAGAAAAGATAAATAAAAAGGAAATGAGAAAAGCTCTTCGCTCAGCAATTTCCGCTACTGCGATTGAAAGCATAGTGAGTGCAAGAAACCATGTTTTTGAAGGAAAACTGCCTAAGATCGTTGTTGACGATTTCGAAGCTTTAAAAAAGACAAAAGAAGTTGTCTCAGTTTTGAAGGCAATTGGAGTTTATGGTGACATTGAGAGAGCAAAGGAGAGAAAAAGACAAAGATCTGGAGTTGGAAAGATGCGTGGAAGGAGATATGTGAAGAAGAAGAGCATTTTGATTGTAGTGGGTGAAGATAGAGGTATTATGAGTTCTGCAAAAAGCTTGCCAGGTG
>JANXDV010000033.1 GCA_025058955.1 Archaeoglobaceae archaeon
TTTTTGTGGATATTCGAGAGTGCACTTCAGAATTAGCACCGCTACTGGATTGTATTCGCCCGCATAAACTTCACAACCCAATCGCAAAGCTTCAAGAGGAATTGACCCACCACCAGCAAAGGGATCGAGAACCTTAACAACTCCTCCGTTTGCCTCTAAAATTTCCTCTCTCGCCTTTTTTATTATCGTTTGACTGAGAGAATTCTCCCATTTTGCGAGCTCAATGATAAACTGCCTCTTCTTCTCCCACTCTTCCAAATTCGATGCTGTGGGAATCAAAGCGGAGTAAGCGGTAGCTCTTGAAGTGGCGAGCGGTCTTCTTGCCCACCAGATGTGTAGAGTGGAAATGTGCCCATGCCTTATGTTCTTCTCTCTCGCTGAGATCTCGCTAATCTCTTTAATTGGAAAACTCTCCTCTATAAAAGCCCTCATAAATTTCAGTTCACATCAAACCCGCTTTTCTTAAAGCCTCTTCAATCCTTGAAATCCTCAAATTCATTTCATTAAAGCTTCTTTCCATATAATCCCTAAGGTCTGTCCTAAGCAGTTCAACCCTATCTTTAACTTCGTCAATTTTTTCCGCAACCTTTTCGATCTTCTCTCCGATCTCTCTTCTCGTCTTCTCTCCTTCCTCTCTGATAACAACTATAGTCTCATCCTGCTTTTGCAACATCTGATCTTGCTTTTCCAGCATTAAATCTTGCTTTTCGAGCATTTTAACTCCAACCTGAACAATTTTTGAAAGCTGGACTGTATTGAAGCTCGCTCTGAACTTCTCAAGCTCTCTTACTCTGCCTTTGAATTCCTCAACAGTTATTTCTTCAACTATTGCCATTTCAGGCCTATTGTTTTTTACAAATTCAACGAAGTGCTCAATTTGCTCTTTATCCCCATCTACTAAGACTATTAAAGCCTCTTTTCCGTTGACTTTAACATTTCTCGCATCAAAGCATGGAATGAAAAGAGAATCCGCTTCTTCAAGTAAGAATAGGCGATAGCCAACGTCATGAACCTTGCCCTTGATCGTGATCTTTAAAGCCATAACAACATTAGTCGTTTCATTTTAAATTTTTTGTCTTAGCGAAAAATGGTATTTCTTTAACCTGAAGCAATTTTGCACCTCGAGTTGTATTCTGGGTAGCTTTTAGATAATACATAAAAACAGCCAATTGATAGGAGAGTCTTTGTTGGTCTTTGCAATATAGAAAGAATTTTTATCTCGCAAGCCTTAGCATTGCCAATGCCGGTTATTACGCTAAACTGGAATGAACTTGAAAGGCTTGTTGGAACAAGGAGGGAAGAAATTCTGAAGAGAATGCCAATGATTGGCTGTGATATCGAGAGATCTGACCAAGAAAAGATTTCAGTAGAATTTTTCCCAAATCGTCCAGATCTTTACAGCATTGAAGGTGTTGCAAGGGCTTTAAGAGGCTTCTTAGGAATTGAAACTGGTTTGAAGGAATATCGGAGCAGAAAAAGAGACTGGAAGATCTTCGTAGATAGGAGTGTTTTAGCGGTTCGCCCACGGATCGTTGGATGTGTCGTTAAAAATCTTAAAATGAGCGATGAGGTTATTATAAGCCTTATGGAAGTTCAAGAAGACTTACACTGGACCATTGGCAGAAACAGGAGGAGAATGGCGATTGGAGTTCACGATCTCAGCAAGGTTAACTTCCCATTGAGATACACCGCAGTCGACTCAAATTTCTCCTTCATTCCCCTTGATTTCTCGAAGGAAATGAGTGTGGCTGAGATCCTAAGAGAACATCCTAAAGGAAAAGAGTATGCGTTTATTCTCGAGGGTAAAAAATTTCACCCAATGATCATTGACTCAAAAAATGAAGCGGTCTCTTTTCCACCAATAATAAATGCGGAGAAGACAAGGGTGACTGAGAAAACGAAAGATCTTTTCATCGACGTAACTGGCTTCGATGAATATGTTGACAAAGCTTTGAAGATCATAGCTTGCATGCTTTACGATCGAGGTGGGGAGATCGAGGTGGTCGAAGTTGTTTATCCAGATCGAGTTGAAGAGACTCCAGATCTGTCTCCAAAAAGAATGATCCTTCGAAAGTCCGAGATCTTTTCATTGCTCGGTTTTGAGTTAAGCGACAAAGAGATCATTTTTTCGCTCGAAAAAATGAGGTTTGGAGTCAAAATAATTGGAGAAGAGGTTGAAGTCATCATTCCACCTTATAGAGCGGACATAATGCATGAGTGGGATGTGATAGAGGACATTGCAATTGGCTATGGCTATGAGAGAATAAAGCCGGAGTATCCAAAGACTTCAACCATTGGCTCTGCACATGAGTGGAATGAGATAAGAGAGCTTTTAAGAGAGATCATGCTTGGTATTGGATTCCTTGAGGTTATAACGTTTACTCTAACGAGTGAAAAAGCTTATGAAAACTTGAGAAGAGCTTCAGAACCTTGGAAAGATCACGTTCCACTGATGCATCCGCTCACTATTGAGCATACTATGGTTAGAACAGAGATCCTTTCAAAGCTTCTGGAAGTCATAGCACAGAATAAACACGTAGAATTACCCTTAAAGATCTTCGAGGTTGGCGACGTGGTTTCTGGATTGAAAAATCGACTTAGGCTTTGTGCATGCATAACTCATCCAAGGGCAAATTTTGCGGAAATTCGAAGTTATGTGCAAGCGGTCATGAGAGAGCTTGGTTTGGAGTGGGATGTTGAAGAGGCGGAAGATCCGGCTTTTATAGAGGGGAGACAAGGGTTTATCGTTGCTAAGGATAAAAAAATTGGAGTTTTTGGTGAGATCCATCCGGAAGTTCTTGAAAAATTTGGAATTCCAAATCCTGTTGTTGCTTTCGAGCTTGAGCTTGATAAGATCTTTGAATGTGGAGAACTGCTATGAAGTTCCTCCTATTGGTTCCTGACGGAATGGCGGACTGGAGAATCGAAAAACTGGGTAATAAGACACCTTTAGAAGTTGCGGAGAAGTTGAATATTGATTTTATTGCAAAAGAAGGATCTTGTGGCTCCGCATTGACTGTGCCAAAAGGATTTGAGCCAGGAAGCGATGTGGCAAATCTGACAATTCTCGGAGTTGACGTTCGAAAATATTACACTGGCAGAGGACCAATAGAAGCCTTAGCAAGTGGAATCAAAGCCAATTTAGTTTTTAGATGTAATCTCGTTAAGGTAAGCGATGTGATGCTTGACTACGCTGGAGGCAGAATAAGCGATTCAGAGGCAAGAAAAGTTATAGAACATTTGAATGCGAACAAGACGTTTGATTTCGTAAAATTCTACCCGGGGAAGAGCTATAGGAATTTGCTTGCTATAAACAAAGAATTCGAAAATGATGTAAAAACTTTTGCCCCACACGATATTCAGGGAAAGAAGATCTCAGATTTTATGCCGAAAGGTGGAAAAATAGCTGAAATTCTCTGCGAACTTATGGAGTGGTCAAAGGAAGTTCTTCCATTGGTTACAGAGAAGGCAAACATGATCTGGCTCTGGGGTGGTGGAAAAATTCCAAACTTTCCAAAATTCCAAGAGAGCTGGAGGGTGAAAGGGGCTATGATCTCCGAGGTAGATCTCTTGAAAGGAATTGCCAATGGTTTGGGAATGGAATTCGTTGAAGTAGAGGGACTAACTGGCTACGTGGACACAAACTACAAGGGACTTGTAAAGGCGACGCTGAAAAGCCTTGAGAAATTCGACTTTGTTGCACTGCATACCGAGGGAATAGACGAGGTTAGTCATGAAGGAGATCTTGAAGGCAAGATCGAGGCTATAGAGATCTACGATGAAGAAATAGTTGGAAAAATTCTCGATAAAGCGGATCTTGAAGAGCTGAAAATCCTAATTCTTCCAGATCATCCGACTCCAATTGAGTTGAAAACCCATGTTGCTGAAAGCGTTCCTTTTGCCATTTATGGCTATGAGAGAGACGAAGTCAAGAGCTTCTCAGAGTTTAGCTGTGCTAAGGGCAGATATGGAAGCATAAATGGGCTAAGGTTGATGAATTATTTTATAAGGCGTGAGAAGTTTTGAGACTATGGATTGGATCGAAAAAGAAAAGAAGCTAATCCCACAGGTTTACAAAAGGCAAAATATAATCTTTGAGCGAGGAGAAGGTTGTTATCTCTACGATCTCAATGGAAAGAAGTATTTGGACCTCGTTGCAGGAATTGCTACAGTTGCGATCGGGCATTCTCATCCTGAGTTCATCTTGAGAGTTTCTGAGCAATTGAATAAACTTGTTCACGTTTCAAACCTTTACTACACGATTCCACAGATCGCTTTAGCAGAGAAGCTTCAGAAACTCACTGGATTGGACAGATTCTTCTTCTGCAACAGTGGAACTGAAGCGATGGAAGCGTCACTTAAGTTTGCAAGAAAAGCAACGGGAAAGAAGAAATTTGTTGCTTTTAAGAATGCTTTCCATGGCAGAACGATGGGGGCGCTATCGGTAACATATAAAGAGAAGTTCAGAAAGGCTTTTGAGCCTCTAATTCAGCCTGTAGAGTTTGCAAACTTCAACGAGATTGCAGATCTTGAGAGAAAAGTTGACAAAGAAACTTCTGCAGTAATTCTTGAGCTAATTCAAGGAGAAGCAGGTGTTTTTCCAGCGGAAAAAGAATTTGTAAAAGCCATATTCGAGCTCAAGGAAAAATTTGACTTTCTCGTGATCTTTGATGAAGTCCAAACAGGTTTTGGGAGAACTGGAAAATGGTTTGCAAAAGAGCACTACGGTTTCCAACCAGATATAATGGCAATGGCAAAGGCTATGGGGTCGGGCTTTCCAATTGGATGCTCTTCAATAAAAGAGGAGGTAGCTAAAAAGCTGGAAAAAGGAGATCACGGCTCAACCTTTGGTGGAAATCCATTAGCCTGCACCGCTTCACTCGCAACGATCGAGATCATTGAAAAATATGGGCTCGTGGAGAATGCTGAAAAGATGGGCAACTACTTCATGAAAAGGCTGAAGGAGCTTTTTAGCGAAGTTAGGGGAAAAGGACTCATGATCGGATTCAAAATTGCCAACGCTGAAGAGTTTGTAAAAAAAGCACTTGATAAAGGGCTGGTATTGAATGCCACATCAGATGACAATATAAGGCTCGTTCCACCTCTTGTAATTGGCAAGAAAGAGATCGATCTCGCAATCGAAATTCTTTCAAGTCTTGGCTAACATCTCTTGCTTAAAAGCTCTTTAACCGCCTCAATACCGGCTTTCACAATCAGTTCTGAACTTGGAACTTCATAAATTCTGCCGTTTAATTCAACCGTTCTGCATTCATTCGGGGCACATAGATCACAACATTGGCTTTTTCCAGCTCTTGCTTTGAGCCATTCTTCCAAGGAGCGACCATTGATGACAATTTTATTTGAGCTCAGGGGATCCCCTTCGAATTCCTCAAATTTGATCTCCTTTTTTTCAAGCACTACTTGGATTCCAAATGTTTTTAGAACTTTTCTTAGAGTTGAAACTGCTTTTAAAAGCTCAATTTCAGTTGATTCGCATCTACTACAAGTCTTATTATTCTCAACAAACCTTTGCCAGCTGATCTTCAGAAAATTTTTATTCTCACTCTCGCTACAGCATCCCAAAGTCATATAGTGGAGTTAGGATTATGAATAAAAGTTTTCTCTTTTTGGAGTTGTTAAGTGATTAATTCAAACTAAAATTCCCCCTTAATCGAAGAGAAAAACTTCTCTAAAGCTATTCTTCTATGTGAAACTAAGTTCTTCTCTTCTCCCATTTCTGCGAAAGTTTGTCTGCCGTAGAGGAAGATCGGATCAAATCCAAAGCCTTTTTCTCCTCGGATCTCTAAGGCGATCTCTCCATAAACTACTCCATCAAAAGTTCTTATTTTTGAGCCATCAAAATAAGCTATTACTGCTTTGAAATATGCCTTTCTGTTCTCAATTCCAGCCATTAGCTTCAGTATCCCCTCGTTACCTATTGTTTTAAATACATAACTTGAATATGGTCCCGGAAATCCTTTAAGAGCTTCGATGAAAAGACCGCTGTCTTCTATGAAAAATGGCTCTTTTATTCTATTTGCAATGATCTCCGCACTTCTTTTTGCTATCTCCTCAAGTTCAAATCCCTGTGGTTCTTCATATTCCATTCTAAGCCACTCTATCTCTATGGAGAACTTTTCTGCCAGAGCTTTTGCTTCTCTGAATTTGCCCTCGTTGGAAGTTATGAAGATCATGAAGGAGATTCTCCACTGATTAATAAGTTTTGGAGCAAACAAAATAATTTTATACAGAGATAATCTATATTTTATTAGAGTGATCAGGGATGGTCTCGGTTGACTACGTTATAATCGGTGCGGGATACGCAGGACTCCACTGTGCAAAAAAACTCCTTGAAAAGGGTTTCGAAATACTCGTTTTCGACATGAGAGCCCCAGGTGGTGAGCTTGAGGTATTTTCAAAACTTGAAAGCTTTGCTGAAAAGTATTCGAAGTTCATAGAGCAAATAAAGGAGCTCAAGAATGAGATCGATGTTGGTCTTGGCACAGTAATCAAATCAAAGCCTGTAATCGTTAGCTCCAAAAATGGTTTAAAACGCTTTGAAGCTCGGAGAGCAATTCTATGTAGTGGTGCTACTGACACCGCACCAGTTAGACTCAACGTGCTGAGAAAGAAGATGTCCGGGATCTACACATTAGACCAGTCTCTGAGAATGCTCGCAGAGAACAAAAAATTGGGCGAAAAGATCTTGATCACTGGAAAAAGAGAGCAGATCATCGATCTGGCAGAAAAACAGCTTGAAGAATTAGGATATACATTTGAATTTGTTGAAACCGAAGAGCCAGTAGAGGTTCTTGGAACAGAGAGGGTAAATGGAGTTAGAGTGAATGGAAATGAGTATAAATGCGATACCCTGATCTTTTTCAATGGAAGAGAACCATTCAACCCATTAAAGCTTAAGGGAACTCCAGTCGGTAATGTGAGTGTCTGTAGCTATGATTACTCAAAAGTTGAGGAAAATGTGAAGAACTTCTTGGCAAAAATTCAATAAATTCGATTAGAATAGAAAGATTTTTTAATTGATTATCGAGTCCTTTATCGGTGGTAGTATGGAGATCAAAAAGATAGCTGTTCTCGGTGCGGGAGACATGGGACATGGAATTGCTGAAGTCAGTGCAATGGCAGGCTACGAAGTCTGGATGAGAGACATAAAGCAAGAGTTCGTCGACAAGGGAATGGAAAGGATCAAGCAAAGCCTTGTTAAGCTTCAGGAGAAGGGCAAAATAGAGAGTGCTGAAAAAGTTCTCGAGAAGATCCATCCAACCCTTGACTTAGCCGAAGCGGTTAAAGATGCAGATCTCATCATAGAAGCAATTCCAGAAGTTTTCGAGTTAAAAACAAAGGTTTTTGCAGAGTGTGATAAACTTGCCAAACCAGAGTGCATTTTCGCAAGCAACACGTCAACAATGAAGATCACAGATCTTGCAAAGGCTACAAAGAGAGAAGACAAGTTCATAGGGCTTCATTTCTTCAATCCCGTAGTAGTGATGAGACTTGTCGAAGTGATCAAAGGGGAGAAGACGAACGATGAAGTTGTGAAGATCTGCGTTGATTACGTTAAAAAGATTGGAAAAGTGCCTGTGGTTGTTCGAAAGGATGTGCCAGGATTCATTGTGAATAGAATTCAAGCCCCTTCAGGAGCATTGCTAATGGCAATAATCGACAAGGGTATTGCGAAGCCTGAAGAAGTTGATGCGGTAATGCGAAAAATGGGTCTGCCAATGGGTCCATTTGAGCTGATGGACTTCACTGGCATAGATATCTTCTACCATGCGAGCAAGTATTATGGTAGAACGCTAAGCCCTGATTATGAACCACCTAAGATCCTTGAAGAGATGATTAAGGCGAATAAACTTGGAAAGAAAACAGGCAAGGGATGGTATGACTGGAGCGCTGGCAGACCTCAGATAGATCTTGAAAAAGCAACCGACAAGATCAGCCCACTCGATTTCTCAATCGTTGAGATCAACGAAGCTGTAAGGCTTGTGGAAATGGGTGTTGCTGAGCCACAGGACATTGATACCGCTATTAAGCTTGGCTTGAATAGACCTTTCGGACCATTTGAGCTTGCAAGCTCTCTTGAAGAAGATCAGATCTTGAATAGGCTAAATGAACTTGCAAGCCAATTTGGAAAGAAGATCTTCGAGCCAGCAGAAACTATAAAGGCAAAGAAGCTAAAGAAGTTGCTTGAAAAGAAGGAAGAAAAACCAAGCGAGGAGTTCCAGACGATAAAGATCGAAAAACTTGGAGATGGAATCACGAAGCTAATCCTCAACAGACCTGATAGACTGAACACGATCTCAGTCCAATTATTAGATGAGCTCGACAAAGCGATCTCGATGCTTTGGAAGGACAATGAAACAAGGGTTATAATCATAACAGGAGCGGGTAGAGCGTTCTCTGCGGGAGCAGATCTTGGAGCTACGATAACACATCCCTTCGACTTCGTTGAGCACAACAGAAAGGGAGAAAGGATCTTCAGAAGACTTGGAGAAATTCCAAAGCCAGTCATCGCTGCGATCAATGGCTACGCTCTCGGTGGAGGATTTGAGATTGCGATGAACTGCGATCTAAGGCTTGCAAAGAAATCCGCAATCCTCGGATTACCTGAAGTTGGTTTGGGCATAATTCCAGGATGGAGTGGGACACAAAGATTGGCAAAGCTTGTCGGAATAAGCAGAGCAATGCAATTGGCTCTGACAGGAGAGAGAATAACAGGCGAGGAAGCGGAGAGATGGGGAATAGTTAACAAGGCTTTCGACGATGATAAGTTTGAAGAAGAAGTGCTGAAATATGCAAAGAACATTGTGGAAAGATGTGCTCCGATCTCGATGGCTTTAATAAAGAGATTGATCAACAAAGGCGGAGAAGTGCCAATGGATGTTGGAATGGAATGGGAATGCACCGCTTGCGGTGTTGTTTTTGCCACTGAAGATATGAGAGAGGGCTTCTCAGCCTTCTTCAGGAAGGAGAAGCCAAAGTTTAAGGGTAGATAAATTTTTTATTTATTTTATAATTTCTACAAAAACTTTTTCTCCATCCCTCACAGCCTTCAATTTAAATGGATCTCCAAGAATTCTCCCTACTACATTTACCGCACTTGCAGGGCGAATTTTATCATCGCTTATCGGTGTTTTGCCGAAGAATAGGCAAATAGCTTTTCCGGGAATCCAATAGGCTACATCTCCAATCTCCACAACTTCTTTACTGTTCTCCAAAACTCTGCATTCAATATTTGTTTCAAAGTATATCTCATCTCCCCAGCGGTTTGCAGTGCTCTCAATAGGCAAAGCCTTAGCTATTGCTTTAACAGTTTGTGGAGCAATTTTCTCATAGAGCTCTACAATGCACTCCACACTTTCAAACTTGAATTTGAGCTTCATGTTCCAAGATCCACTTGAAGTTTTTATGAATTTTTAAATCCAAAATCCTTTTTTATTAGTTCTGCGACCTCTTTTCCCGCTTTAAGGCTTCCATTCATGCTTCTCTCTGGATAATTCGGCTTAGAAGTCATTCCAGCAATGTAAAAGCTCTCATGGACTTTGTAAGGTGTAATCTTTTTTATGAATCCCTTCTCGTAGATCGGAGAGCTGTATTTAGCTTTAAAAACTTTGATCCAGTTAACGTCTTTTTCTTCAATTCCAAATCTTTTCAAGTCTTTCAGAAATAGATTCTGAATTTCTGAATCGCTCTGATTGAATAACCAGCCATTAGGGGTGGAATAGCTTGCTAAATAGACTAAGTTCTCCCCATAATCTTCAAATGGCATGAAGTTCGTGTGCTCTATCATTGCACCAAAGCTCGCTTTATTGACATTGATCCAGTAAATATCTGAAATGCTCTTCTTTAAAGATAACAAAGCACATATTGAACTCTGATAACTTATTTCTTGCAATCCAAATTTTTTCTCGAGCTCCCCCAATTCTGGAATTGGTGCGGTAAAAACTACTACATCGAAATCTTCACCATTAACGTTCCACTTACCATCGAGCTTTATTTTTCCCCTTTCATGGACAATTTCTATGTCTTCAGCCATTTTATCGACAAGTTGATGAAACCCATGTCTTAGATAACCAATTTCCTCTCCTTTTAACTTTCTATTGCTCCTTATTGCAACTCTCGCAAGAAGCCAAGCATAGCTAACTTTCTCAGCATTATCTCCAAACTTCGCCTTAAGCATTGGTAAGAAGAAGCTATCCAAAAGCCTGTTACTGAATTTCTCTTTCAAAGCTGAAATGGCTGAAATGTCATCAAAATCCTCATAGCAGAGTCTTTTACTTTTCATTGTGAAAACAGCAAGTCTAAATTTGTCCGTAAGACACATATAAGGGTATTTCAGAATCTCAATGGGTGTGGTTAGAGAATAAATCTTGTCATCTATCGCAAATCCAACTTTTACAGTTCTCCAAACAAGCTTTGAGCTCAATCCA
>JANXDV010000034.1:0-1722 GCA_025058955.1 Archaeoglobaceae archaeon
CAATCCCACCAGTTATGTCTTGAGCAATTCTCGACCATTCGTAAGGAAATCTCGTGATGTTAAGCTTTGTAACGTTAGCAAGCAATGGATTTGGCATGTATGCTCCAGAAGGAGTTTTATAGCCTTCGTAGGAACAAGCAAGGGTGCAACACCAGCAAGTTTCCGCAAGATGAATCATCTCGGTGATCTTGTCAGCTACATGAGATGCCTTCGCAATTCCCTGCATCTCCGCAACATTTGCTGTAGCTCCAATGAGCACATCCGCAACTCCTACTTTGCATGCTCCATAATTTTGGCGGTGGAAAGTGGCAAATACTTCCACAAGCTCCCCCGCAAAGTCGTATTCACCGCACATGAAAACACGCTCCCAAGGGACAAAGACGTCGTCAAAGATCACCAACGCTTCACCACCAACTGTGGCGTATTTTGCATTTCCACAATCCATGTCTCCGTCAAGTCTGCGAAGATCGTTTGTCTGCCTTCCAAAGATCATCGTAACCCCTTCCGCATCCACAGGAACTGCAAAGGCTACCGCATAATCTTTGTCATCCGCCTCAAGGGCTCTTGTGGGCATTGCTATGATCTCGTGTGAATTCACAACCCCAGTTATGTGAGCCTTTGCGCCACGGACAACAATTCCGTCTTCTCTTTTCTCTACAACACGAACATACAAATCCTTATCAGCTTGTTGACTTGGTCTTTTGCTTCTATCTCCTTTCACATCTGTCATTGCTCCAGCAGGCATCAGATCGTTTTTCTGAACGTATTTTATGTATTCCTTCACCCTTTCATGGTATTCTGTGCCATACTTTTTGTCGATGTTGTAGCTTGTTATGTAAACCGCATTCATAGCATCACAGCCAACACATCTCTGGAAGCAAGAACCAGTTTTCTGCCCAAGAACTCTGATCATTCTGACTTTCTTAACAAGATCTTCTGTGCTTTGATGAATGTGATTGAACCTATTCACTTTCTCTCCAGTCAGATGAGAAATTGCGGTCATCACGTCTTCATATCTCGGATCATGAGCGAGCTCATATGTTAGCGCTGCAGCGTTCACGTGTGGTGCGGTGATCGGATCATCTGCGACGTTTTCTATTCTTCTACCCATGAAGTAGATCCTTGGCTTGTATTTCCTGAGACTTTCAATATACTCTTTTCCAGTCATCATACAAAACACCTCAAAAATCGCTTTGGTTGAGAGCATATTTATAACTTGCGTCGTTATTCAAGAAATAGAAAATATGTTTCAAGTAGTAGCATGTAAACTCAGTTGGAACTTAGATCTGAAGATGAGTTAAGAAAGTATTAGAAAGTTATTTAGCTAATACGAAAATAAAATTATAAAATTTTTGTTTATTATTTTTCTAAAGTGTAGAATATTGGAAAAAAATATATACTAATAAAAACAAAATTGATCATGAGGAAAAAGTTGGTGATCTGCATAACCATTGCAATGATCTCACTGATCGCTTTTATTACATCTGCACAAACCACCTGTCCTGAAGGATGCAGTTGTTTAACAGAAGAGAACGCAAAAAATCTTGGATATGCGTATTGCCAAAAAGAAAAGATCCTCTGTGGCTACGATCAGTTTAAGAACCCGATGTATTGTTATCAGCCCACGCTTACGAGTGTGCAATGTCCAGTTAACTGTAGCTGTCTGACTCAGGATGAGGCTAAAAAGCTCAACTACATTCTCTGCAATAATAAGACGATCAT
>JANXDV010000034.1:1989-3298 GCA_025058955.1 Archaeoglobaceae archaeon
TCCAACAGGTAAACCTGATCTCGTCATCGTTGATGTCTGGGGCTACGGTGATGTTGAGGGAGTTTATAAAGAGATCCGATACATAATCCAGAACATCGGAAATGCCACAGCGGGACCAAGCACTACAGAGCTTTACATCGACGGCTCTAAGGTTGCTGATCATAACATCGCCTCGCTTAGCGCTGGAAGCTATAGGGTTGAAAGTTTAGCCTACAATGGCACCTGCTCTGGAAGCTTTGATGAATTCACAGCAAAGGCGGATTCTCGGGAAGTGGTGGAAGAGTCCAACGAAGCAAATAACAAATATACGAGAACTTTCACTTGCCCTGCAGTCGTCTCAAAGCCCGATTTTGCAGTTGTTAGTATCTGGCAAGATAACGAGAGCAGGTATTATTGTAAGAACAGAGATTACACCAACGATCTAAAATTCAGAGTGAAGAATTTCGGAAATGCGAGTGCAAGCACTGAAGCAAGGCTTTACATCGATGGCGTTTGGGTTGCAGCGCAAAGTATTCCAACACTTGCCCCGGGAGAGAGCTACGAGGGTGCTTTCAGATATAGTGGCTCTTGCTCAGGCACGAGCGATGTGATTGAAGTTTACGTCGATTATCAAAGGCTTGTGAGTGAGTGGAATGAGGATAACAATTCCCTAATTAGAGCCTTCGACTGTTACGTTTTGCCAACTGGTGTTCCTGATCTTGTGATCGAGTATACGAGATGGACTATGCTTGAACAGTGGATCTACAAGCTGGAATACAGAATTGCGAATCGTGGAAGTGGGTATGCATGCAACTCTACAACCGCTGTTTATATTGATCCGCCCACCGCTTCTGGAAACTACTCTATTGCTATCATAGCATTTCCCATTGCAACTGATTTTGTTGAAAGATTGGCTCCAATGGAGTCAAGACTCGAAGAATTCAGCTGGAGATACAACAGATCCCAATGCACAGGTTCAGAAGACAAAATACGTCTGGTTGCAGATTATAGCAACGAAATAGTAGAGCTCAATGAAACTAACAATGCTGAGACCGACACATGGATTTGTCTACCACCAACACCATTGCTTAAACCAGATCTCGTAATCTCTGGAGTTTTCTACGAGAGAACTGATCCTCAGTCTCTAAGGAATTTGACAATAAGATACACGATAACCAATCAGGGCAACGTCGCTTCTGGTCCTTCGGTGACCAAGATATGGATCAATGGCGAGCTAATTTCGAGTGACAATGTTCCGGGATTGAACAATGGGCAATCTTTAACAAGAAGCTTTACAGCTAAGTGGACACCGAATTTCAGAGAGAACACG
>JANXDV010000034.1:3692-10407 GCA_025058955.1 Archaeoglobaceae archaeon
TTGGGAAAATATATGCATGCCAATATGCGAGAGACAAATCTGGAATAAATGTTGCCACTACCACAGTTTCATTCAAGAAATGTCTTGGACTTTACGCAATTCAGAGCCTTGGTTATGGAGCGGTATACATGCAAGGATACTTCGATGGTGAATGGTCTTGCTATGGTGATCCGACAGCTGAAAACTGTCCAAAATGGAAAGTAAAGCCGACTGCGTGGGAGATGGGGACTTCTGCAAGTTGTGCTGGTCCAAGTGGAGCGAGACCAGACTTCCAGATGGGCGGTCATAGGTGTGAATACTACGACGCATGGATCTTTGGAAAATACGGCAAGACAGGCTATTGGAAATCTGACACTGATTTCAGAAAAAACAGCGACAGCGTTCTTGATGCCCCAGCACATGCAAGCATAAATCTGCTATCTACAGGCACCTGTGTCGATTATTCATTTGCACTCACTACCATTTTGCGAAAGCTTGGCTACTCAAAGGATGAGGTTTTCTCGGTAAATGGCGACGAACACGGCTACAACCTCGTTAAATTCCCTGGGGAGACTAAATGGCACTATGTTGACACAGTAGGTAACAATGGTGGCGGTGTTTATGGTGGAACTGGATTTCCGCCGATCTACAACTCTACCGGTCATTTGGTAGCATGGTATGACTATTGCAAGAACATGGACGAAGGCTGTTCAAATGATTACTACTCTGAAAGTGTGGGCAGATGTCCATCAAACGACCAGATCTACAGCTGTGAAGGGGTGAGAAGATGAAAGTAATCTGCTTAGCTCTTCTAATATCATTGCTCGGAGCTATTGGAATTGCAATCGCCATTAAACCACTTCAGGATGAGCTACCACCGAATGTTCCAAAGGAGAATGTCACAATTGGCGAGGAGATAGAGGAAGGAAAAATTGTTGGAAAGCAAACTAATATGTCTATTGCAAGGCTCCATAGCCATGAGGTAAAGGCAGGTGAGTTGGTTGAGATCAAGCTTTTGATCACCAATGGCGAAAATGCTGAAATGCGTGTCTTTGTCACTGAATTCCACGTTGCTGGTTTGGAATACACAGATCCGATTGAAGTGAAATACGCGAACTATCAGGCTTTCAAAGTCCCATACTACGGCTTCTCCCTCAGCATCCCAACAAAGAGTAGCAAGGAGATCGTTTACCATGTTAAGGCATCGATTCCCGGAGCGGTGAATTTCGCTCCAGCCACTGTTACAGATGAGTTTGGAAATGTGTTCGAAAGCGCTCCTACTGTGATCAAGATTTTGTGCAACGCAAATGGAGTCTGTGAAAAAGGGGAAAGTTATGCAAATTGTCCCGAGGATTGCTCAACAGGGATTGCTGATGACAACTGCGATGGAGTAAGGGATGGAAAAGTTGATCCAGACTGTGCTCCAGGATTTGACCCTGATTCTGAAGTTTTTACACCTACTGAGACTCCAAAACCGTTCATTCCGGGATTTGAACTTGTGTATGGCGTTTTAGGACTGCTATTAGTTGCCTACTTGCTCAGGAGAAAATATTAATTTCTATTTTTCTTTTAATTCTTTCTATACTTCTTCCTAAGGATCTTTTCCCATTTGGAACTACAAATCTATCCGCTCGCATTTTCAACCTTTAGAATAACTGATAAAGAGATCCAATATGATATGAACACACCAAAAATTAGCCCAACATAATGCGCAAGCACGTTGATTTGTCCATTTTGAATAACAACTTTTGGAAACAGAAATGTGGAAATTATGCCAACGCTTACCGCAACAATTAGAAATGCTGAAAAGATCGTCAATAATTTTCTAATTTGCCTTCTGTGTTTCCATGAAAGCAAGGAGAAGGGGATTAGTGGAAGAATTACGGAAAGGTAGCCCCAGGCTCCGATATAAGTCACTAAAAAGTAATAAATAATGCTGAAAAGAGCCATGAAATAAGTATAAGAAACATCACTCTTATTAAAATCCTGCTTTTCAAAAGCAGAAAACATTGACAAGCAGAATAAAAAAATTCCTACAGTGGCACTGCTGATGCCTGAGAATCCACAGACTATTTGATTTTGTGATGGATAAAATTCAAGCCAAAGAATTGTAGCTCCAGAGCATAGAAATGGCACAAGAACCATTATAGCGAGTAGCATTTTTCCAAAAATTTGTAGATTCATTTTTTCAAGAAGATAGATAGATGCAAAACTGCAGGAAAGGAAAAGCACCATGTTGCTGATGAAATGTTCAAATGTGTAGTGAACAAAATTGGATGTGTAGGAAGTTAAAATCAGCCTTGAGATCTCTGAAGGGTATATTAAGATGAGCGAGTTCTTCAAGTCTCCTGCAAAATAGATTGAAGTGCAAACTATCACTGGAATTAGCGTGAGCAAAGCATTTCTCACTATTCGAAGCATCGTCTTATAGTCTTTTTGGGTATTTATAAACTTGATCACTTCAAACCATGAAAAAGTCAGTCGTGAGTGTCAAAAAATTTACTTTGGGGTTAATTAGTAAATTTAGAGTTCAATTTCTATATTTTTGCCTCAAAACCTTCTTATCGAGCTTTCCTACGCTGGTTTTTGGAATTTCTGTAACAAACTTATAAAGATCAGGAATTGCCCACTTATTTATTACTCCCTGCTCAACGAACTTCATAAGATGCTCTTTCAACTCCTCTGCTGTTAGATCTTGTCCCGGTGTTGGAACAACTACTGCCATTGGTCTTTCGCCCCATTTCTCGTTTGGAACTCCAATGACTGCAACCTCCTTTACTTTTGGATGCAATGAGATTAAATTCTCAAGAGTAAGCGAGGAAATCCATTCTCCACCGCTTTTAATGACATCTTTGAGCCTATCAACGACTGTTATATATCCCTCTTCATCCATAACCGCAAGATCTCCAGTGTGCAACCAACCCCCAGTCCAAAGCTCCTTGGTTTTCTCCTCGTCTTTCAAGTAACCATTCGTGAGCCATGGAGCTCTAAGAACTATTTCTCCCATGTCTTTTCCGTCTTTTTTGACGTTGCTAAAGTCCTCGTGAACAACTCTTGCATAAACAAGTGGATATGGAATTCCAGTTTTCACCGCATACTCGAGCTTTTTCTCTTCTGGCAAGTTGACCATATGCGGTCTCAAGGAGGCATAGATCACATTTGGACAAGTTTCACTCATTCCATAGCCCGTGATCGTGGTGATCCCCTTCTCTTTCGCTCTTATCGCAAGCTTAAGCGGAAGTTTTGAACCACCTACAATGACTTTCCATCCATCGAGTCTCGCTTCAGGGGGCAGATTGTCCAAGACCATTTGCAAAACAGTTGGAACACAGTGAGAAAAACTAACCCTTTCCTCTTGGATTAGCTTTATGATCTTAGCTGGTTCGTATTTTCCCGGATAAACCTGCTTCAGCCCCAGTAGCGTGGCAACATAGGGATAACCCCAGGAATGGACGTGGAACATTGGAGTTAGGGGCATATAGACTTCATTATCCCCCTTGAGTCTTAAACTTGATCTCCAGCCTGTAAGCCACACCGCACTTGCGAGTGTGTGGAGGAATAGCTGTCTATGGGAATACCATACTCCTTTTGGACGACCAGTTGTTCCTGAAGTGTAGAAAAGTGTTGCCATCTCTTTTTCATCTAATTCTGGGAATTCGTATTTCTTACTTTTTTTCTTGAGCATATTCTCGTATTCCAAATCTGTAAGATTATTTTCAAGCATCTCTTGGTCAGTCATTATTACGAAATTCTTCACACTACTAAGTTCTCCTTTTATCGATTCGATGACAGGCAAAAAGTCTGAATTGAGCAAAAGAAGCTCATCTTCAGCGTGGTTGATCGTGTATCTTATGTCATCTGGGCTTAGGCGAATGTTTACTGTATGGAGCACCGCTCCAAGCATTGGAATGGCGAAGTAGCATTCGAGATAGCGATTGCTATCCCATTCCAGAACTCCAACTCTTGTTCCTTTCTTAACTCCCAAATCCTCAAGAGCATTTGCGAGTCTGCAAACCCTCTCGTAAAGTTCGGAGTATGTGTATCTTCGAAGATCTCGGTAAACGATCTCTTGATTTGGGGCGTAATTGACTCCAGTTTCCAGAATGTGCTTTATTATAAGCATATACTCATAATTCAAACCCATTCAGATCACCAAAATTTTATGATTTATTTTTCGTATTTCTTCTTTTCGGTTTTTGTCGGGATCGATACTTTGAAATAGTATTGAATTAGATTATTACTCATGGCAGTTGTGTATCCGTCTAAGGATTGGTTGGATGAGCTTAAAAAGAAGGTTAACAGCGATGAAACATATCGCAAGGTTGCTGCGAACTGGGAGGGAGACTATCTTTGTATTATAGAGATCGATCAAGAAGCTCTGAAGGATTTTCAAAAGCCGAAGATTTTAGCTGGGCTAATTTCGATGATCGCTGTAATTCCAAAGGAGAAAAGAGAAGGATTAAAGGGAACTCCGACAGAGAAAATGCTTCAAAAACTTGGATTGAGTGTTGATCAGGATCTGGATCTCTCAAAGCTGAACTTCGAGGAGCTTGCAAAGAAGATGGCGGAAATAAAACTTGAAGAAATAAAAGGCGCCTCAACTTATGTTTGGTTCGACTTCTGGCACGGAGAGATGAGACAAGCAATGCCAGTGGTTCCAGGAGAAATTAAAAATCCAAGATTTATTCTTTCCGGACCTTATTCAGCTTTCAAAGAGATCGTAATGGGCAAAGTAGATCCTACGACGCAGATAATGAGAGGTAAGCTGAAATTGAAGGGAGATCTTGGATACATGATGAGAAACACCGCTACGGTGAACAGATTTAGTCAGTTGATGGCTTCAATACCCATAGATCTTGGTTAGTGGTGTTATGTGGACTTTCACGTCTCCAAGACTTATTGTCTACGGAGAAGACGCTTTGAGTTTTCTTGAAGGTGAAAAAGCGGTAAGAGTTTTGATAGTTGCAGATGAATCAATGTTAAAGCTTGGATACGTTGACCTCGTAAAAAACACCCTAAAAGCTGAAAAAATAGAGATTTTCAGCGAAGTAGAGCCAGAGCCGAGCATAGAAACAACTCTGAAATGTGTAGAAGTTGCAAAAAAGTTACAACCAGAACTAATCTTAGCGGTAGGTGGAGGAAGTGTAATAGATGTAGCTAAAGCTACGAGAATTCTAATGGAATTGGAAATAGATCCGATTGCAATAACACCGTTTACAGATCTCTTCGAGCTCGGATATAGAAGAAAGGCGAAGTTTATAGCAATCCCAACAACGAGCGGAACGGGAGCGGATGTAACTTGGACCTCTATCTTAACAGACAAAGCAGAACAAAGAAAACTAACACCAGCGAATAGAGAAATGGTTCCCGATATAACTCTGCTTGACTATCGTTTTGTAGCAGAGATGCCAAGGAGGCTTGTAGCTGGCTCGGGCATGGATGCCTTGACGCATGCAATTGAGGGTTTTGTTTCTGTTTGGAGAAATGAATTCAGCGATGCATTCTGCGAGAAAGCGGTTGAGATCATCATGGAAAATCTAGAAAAGTCCTACAAAGGCGACTTAGAGGCGAGAGCAAAGATGCATATAGCAGCGACTATGGCTGGACTTGGATTTGGAAATTCACAAGTTGGCTTGGCTCACTCTTTTGGACACACATTTGGTGCGATCTTCAAACTCCACCATGGTGTTTCTGTTGGTTTGTTTCTACCATATGTGATGCAGTTCTATCTGAAAAGCGAAATTAAGAGTAGAATAGATTTATTGGCAAGAAAGAATGGATTCCAAAATGCAGAAGAGCTGATCTGTAGAATAATTGATTTAATTAAAAACTTGCAGTTACCTAATAAGCTTTCGGAGATCGTTAGTAGAGAGGAATTTGGAGATAAACTTGAAAGCCTTGTAATGAACACCTTAAACGATTCAAGCCTTGGAATGAGCCCAAGGATTCCTGATTACGATCAAGTTAAGAAGATCTACGAATACGCATTTGAAGGAAAGTGGATCGATTTCTGAGGTGGTGAGATGTTTGGATACTGCGGAAGAATTTTGAAAGTGGATTTATCGGATAAAAAGTCTTCAATTCTGCCATTAAACGAGAAGGATGCAAAGCTCTTCATTGGTGGAGCGGGGATGGGTATAAAGCTTCATTACCAAATGAAAACCTACGAAAGAGACCCATTTTCTGCTGATAATGCCATTGCGATCATAACTGGACCACTAACCGCAACCAATGCTCCAGCGACGAGCAGATTAGCTTTCTGCGCTCGAAGTCCATTGACAAAGATCTGGGGGGAGTCGAGTTCTGGAGGAAAGATGGCGGTCTATTTGAAATACGCTGGCTGGGATGGAGTTTTAATTGAAGGAAAAAGTGAAAAACCTGTTTATTTGAAGATCGACAAAAACGGTGTTGAGTTCAAAGATGCAAGCGGAATTTGGGGTAAAGGTTGCTATGAGACACAGGAGATAATAGAAAAGGAAGTGGGTGAGAAAAGAGTTGCCACCGCTGTTATCGGGCAAGCAGGGGAGAATTTGGTGAAGTTTGCGTGCATTCAGGTTGACAATTCGAGGCATGCGGGAAGAACTGGAATGGGGGCGGTGATGGGATCAAAGAAGCTTAAAGGAATAGCGGTTTGCTATGATCCGAGTGAAAGATTTGAGCTCAAGCTTGCCAACAGTGAAGGGTTTAAAGAAGTCGTCTCTCAGTTCATCGAAGCGATAAACAACGATTTCACATG
>JANXDV010000035.1:0-2285 GCA_025058955.1 Archaeoglobaceae archaeon
GAGGCTTTCATTAAATTTTAGGAGGTGAGAATATGAAGAAGTTTGGAGAAATAATTTACACACCAGAAGTGGAGGACAAACTTGCAATATCGAAGCGAGAAAACCACACGCCAAGGATTGAAGTGCAGAAGGAAGTGAAGGCTGGAGAAGCATTTGCTGTCAGAGTTTTCATTCAAGGACATCCAAACACAGTTCAGCATTCCTTTAGATGGATAGAGCTATACTTCTACGAAGAGGGTAGAGATTTCAATCCTATTTTTGTTGCAAGAGCGGAGCTTACTCCAGAAATTTCGGAGCAGGAAGCTACTTTCAAGGTTAAGTTGAGTAAAAGCGGAGTTCTTTACGCTTTAGCCTACTGCAATCTCCATGGTGTCTGGGAGAACAGAGCTCAGATAAAAGTTGTTTAATTTTTAATTTTTAATAAAATTTCTCTAATTTTTTTATATTTCTCATACACTTCGCTGTAGTCGATGCCTGAAGGAGAAACGGTTGTGAAGTTAGGAACAAATTTATCGAGCACATATCTCAAAGAAAAGCCGATGGAAAGACAAGCAAGCATCGCTGCACCTCTTGCTGTAGCCTCAACGTCTTCAGAGACAAGACACGGTTTTTTTATCACATCCGCAAATATTTGATTCCATAGCTGACTTTTTGCCGCACCACCGTCGAGTCTAAGTTCATCAACCTTTATTCCAAGGCTTTCCATGATCTCAACATTCGTTTTCACTTCAAAAGCAACGCTCTCCATTACCGCTCTTGCGATGTCTCCTCTCGAGTGTCCAAGTGTTAATCCATAAACAACACCTCTGGCCTCAGGATTCCAATGTGGACAACCAGCACCAGAAAAGAATGGGAAGACCATTAGTCCACGAGCTCCAACTCCTGAAGCCTTTGCTTCAGCATTTAAAACATCATAGCTCTCATTTAAAAAGAAATTTCGCTTTACCCACTCAAGAAGACTTCCAGTTGTGAAAATGCTGACTTCTGCAACGATCTTTGGCACCACATGTGCGGAATAAATTAGCTCTCCGCCGTGCATTTTTTCAACAGGAGCGATCATGAAAGTTCCCGTGCCAGTCGTGGACTTGATCTTTCCCTCTTCAACAACTCCTTGAGCAAATGCACTGCACTGCTGATCACCACCGCCTACAGCAACGATCGGCTTCGAGTTTAACTCGATTTCTCTACTCCTAAGCTCTCCAATCGCTTCTCCAGACTTTCTTATTTCTGGAAATTTATCGAGATCTACTCCAAAGGTCTCAGAAATCTTTTCAGACCACTTTAACTTTTTAAGATCCATCAGCATCGTTCTTGAAGCATTTGAAAAATCAGTCACCGCAATTCCCGTTAACTTGTAGACTATGTAATCGTGCACAAGCATGAACTTCCAAGTCTTCTCAACAACATTTGGATAATTTTTCATCCACCAAAGGACCTTTGGAAGAGAAAAATAGGGATCAGGTTTTAAGCCAGTTATTTTGAAAATTTCCTCTCCCATTATCGATTTAATTCTCCTGACTTCCTCAACGGTCCTTCTATCTTGCCAAACTATCGCTCTTGTCAAGGGATTTCCAGTCTTTGATACTGGCACAATTGTTTCTCTCTGATTAGTAACAGAGACTGCAAAAATCTCATCTTGAGCATTTGCAAGCTTAATTGCGGAATTGCAAGCTTTAACTACGCTTTTCCACCAATCTTCAGCATTTTGCTCAACCCACCCGGGATTTGGATAATAGCTTGGAAATTCTGTATAACTCTGAGCTACAAGTTTTCCTTCAAGAGAATAAATTCCCGCTCTGATTCCAGTGGTGCCGGCATCGATGCCGAGGACATAGCTCATCGGATCACCAGAATAATTTATTAGGAAAAGAATAAATATTCTTCGACTACTTTGTGAAGGTGAGAATTTGAAGGATCTCATAGTCATCGGAGCGGGTGTTACTGGTAGCTTTATAGCAAAAGAGCTTTCTAAGTTCGATTTGGATGTTCTTGTCATTGAAAGAAAACTTGCTCCAGGCTTGGAGCAGACAAAATCATGCTCAGGGATCATACATCCATTTCAACTGCCTTTCAAGCTTTTAAGAAGCAAGCTTTGCCTTGAGGGAAACAGAATGATGGATGCAGAAGCTGAAGAGCTTGGATTTGAGTTCAAACGTGTTGGTTTGATTGCAGTTGCAACGAATTTGCTCACTTTTCTTGCGATTCCTCTAATAATCCTCTACTTGAGAATGCATGGAGTAAAAGCGGAGCGAATTGGAAAGAAAAAGCTACTTGAAATGGAGCCA
>JANXDV010000035.1:2384-10049 GCA_025058955.1 Archaeoglobaceae archaeon
CTAATAATCCTCTACTTGAGAATGCATGGAGTAAAAGCGGAGCGAATTGGAAAGAAAAAGCTACTTGAAATGGAGCCAAATCTAATAGAAACAGTTTACGGTGGAATTTTCATTCCATCCGCAGGGGTTGTGAATCCAGTTGAGATGGTTGCAAAAGCTTGCTCGTTTGCGAAGCTGAATGGTGTTGAATTCCTTTACGGTTGCGAGGTTGTGGGAATAGAGAGAAAAGCGGATCACTTTGTGATTAAGACAAACAAGGGGGATTTTGAAAGCAAGGTTGTCATAAACTGCGCTGGGATCTATGCGGATGAGATTGCCAAGATGGTTGGTTATGAAATGAGGATAATTCCGGGAAAAGGGACACATATAGTTTTTGCGGAAAAGGGATTTACAAAGCATTTAGTAGTAGCGATTCCTTTAAAGCCAAACAAGAGAACAAAGGGTGGTGGAGCTCTCATCGGCTTTGATGGAAAACCAATATGGGGACCGAATTTAATTGACGTTGAAAGTAAGGAAGATACGAGTGTGGAAAAGGAGGAAATTGAAGGAATAATCGCAAAATTTTCTCCTCTTTTCAAGAGAACTCCAAAGGAGATCATAGCGGTGTATGCTGGATTAAGATCGATTGCTGGAAGCGATTTCGTGATCAATGAACCTGTTAAAGGTTTCATAAATGTTGCTGGTATTCAAAGCCCTGGCTTAACCGCTGCTCCTGCGATAGCGAAAATGGTATTGGAAATGATTTCGAAGCATTTTGAACTAAAGAAAAAGGAGATCTTAAGATTGCCGAAGAAAAAGAAAATTGGGGACGATATTGGCTCCCTTGGAGATGAGATTGTATGCTTATGCAATATGGTAACAAAGAGTGAGATTTTAAAGATCGCTGAAGAATTCAAGTGCTTTGATGCGGTGAAGCAAATAACATGGGCGGGAATGGATTGTGAGAAGTGCAAAGCGGAGATCATTAGGCTTATTGGTGAAAAAGTGCTTAAAGATAGCGAAGGGGGCGAGATTGCATGGTCTTAATTGCTGGTGCTGGCTATAGTGGGCTTCTTTGTGCTAAAAAGTTGCTCGATTTGGGCTACAGTGTGAGAATTTTTGATTTCAAAAAAACTGGCGGAGAACTTGCAGTTTTTAACAGAATTCCCGAATTTAGAGAGCATTATGGAAGCTTTATTGAGGAAATGAAATCGATTCTGAACGAAGTTAAGGTTGAAAAAGGCTGTGTTATTTCAACAAATCCAATTAGGATCTTAAAGCCAAATGGAATCGAATTTGTGAGTGATGAAGCGATAATCGCCACTGGAGCGGTTGATTGCAGTCCATGGGTTTTCGGCAAAAGACCCGCTGGTATTTTCTCCCCAGAGACTGTAATAAAGCTGATCGCTGACGGATACAAGATCGGAAAAAGTTTTTTGCTCGCTGGCGAGAGCGTAGCTCTTGATCTTCTTGAAAAAGTTTTATCCAAAAACTTCGAAGTGGAAAAAGTAAAATCGATAGAAGTCTACGTTTATGGCGATAAAAGAGTTGAAAGGGTTGAA
Organism: Archaeoglobaceae archaeon; assembly: GCA_025058955.1. GTDB lineage: Archaea > Halobacteriota > Archaeoglobi > Archaeoglobales > Archaeoglobaceae > WYZ-LMO2. The sequence goes on from JANXDV010000035.1 coordinate 3,926, forward strand.
GTTAACGGAGAGGAGTTTAAATGCGATGCTTTGATACTATTTAGAGGAAGAAAAACCTTCAATCCAAAGAACTTGCAAGGAGATCTCATAGGAAATGCGGTTGTTTGCGATTACGATTACTCAGCGGTAAGAAAGAACGTCGAGGAATTCATAAATCTTAAATATCGCAACAAGTAGTTTTGCCATGAACCCAAAGCTGATCTCAGTTCCATTGTTTGCAATCGGCATCGCGGACTCAGCATACTTGCTCTACGAGCATTATATACTCTATACACTCCCCTACTGCCCTGCTAACTCTTGTTTACCTCCAGATATGCCATTTCCAAGTTTTATTCTTCCATTATTGGGCATAATCTGGTTTTTAGCTGGAATTTTTCTCATATATATTCGAAATCAGAAAATTCTACTAAAACTCTGGCAAATCTCTGGAATTCTCGGAGTTATCTTTCTGCTTACTTACTCCATTCTAATCGGCTATTTCTGTCCATATTGCTATCTTGCCCATGCAACTGGGCTTATTTTGGTTTTATTATCCTTTAAAATGACTTAGGATTTTTAAAACTTCAAAGCATCAGAAAAACGATTGCGATCAGAATCGGAGTGGCAATCGCGTTGGAAACAATTCCAGCAAGCACGAGCTTTGAAGCAAGCTTTACTGGGAAAATCGAAGCATAGAATGGCAAGGAATGTCTTGGATAGTCCATTATGGCTATGAAGAGAAATCTGCCTATAAGAAGGGCAATTAAGCATTCTTTAACACTAATCAATCCGTTTCTTAAAAATTCGCCTGCAGTGAGCACAGAAGACATTGGGCTGAAGAGATGGATTGAAATGAGCACAGCGAAGTTTGAAGAGAAACCAAATTGTTTTGTGTAAGCGTCTACGGTTTTGGATATAAGATCAAAGAAGCCAGCGAAGAGAAGGAGTGTTATGAGCACAGTTATAACAATGTATCTTGAAACAACTTTCTTTGTCATCTCTATTGCAGAGCTAAGTGATGATTTTATCACATCATTTCTATTTTTTGAATTCTTCGGCAATTCCAAGTTGACCTCAATCTTTTTAACCCTTAATCTTCCGTAAAAGATGCCTATGAGCATGCATATGAATGCTGAGGCAAAGCTTAAGGCTATGTAAGCTGAACCTGCAAAAAAGCCGAGAGCTGCGAGTGAGATGGGTAGATAGTAGCGAAAGAGGAAGAAAACAGTAGAAAATGGGCGAGTTACGAGCTTGTAAGCTACAACTGTTGAGTCATCTATTCCATTCTTCTCCCTCAGAGAACCAACTATGCTTAAACCTCCACGGACATCTATTGCGGAAATCATTGCTGGGACTGAAAAGATCTCTGGGAGATTTGCAGATCTCATCAAAGGAGCTAAAGGCTTTGAAAAAAAATTTGCAAGTCCAAATTCAAGGATGAGATTGGCTAAGAAAACGCCAAGAAAGCAAGCTACCGCCATTGTGATCACTGAATAAACTATGCTCAGCGGATCCATTCAGATCTTTCAACACCTTGTTACCTTTGCATTTGTAATTTTCGAAATTAACTCAACATAGCTGGGAGATGGATCAAAGGCTTTAGCTCTCGTGTCATAGATTTCAACTTTTACACCCAACTTCCTTAAAGAATTGCAGATCTTTACAAGATCTTCCTCAACTTTTCCGAATAGTGGAACGTTTGCTTTTCCATCTGTGATCAGTATTCCGTGAACGTTTAAATTCTTCATTCTCATCGCTTTTGCCATTGAAAGCAGTTTGAACATTGCAGAAGGCAGAGGAGTTTTTCCTCCTGTGGGAACATTTTCTATGGCGTCGAAAACTTCTTCATATCTCCTCGTTGGATTCACCAAAACATTTGCATCATTCCCCCTGAAAACGATAAAAGAGAGCAGATCTCTGCGTTGATAAGAGCCTTCAACGATCTTCTTCGCAATTCCCTTTGCAATGCTAATTCTTTTCTGCAAAGACATGCTTCCGCTTGAGTCAAGAATTATTGCGGTAAGCTTTGGCGCTCTCGCTTTTCTGATGTTTATTCGAATGTCTTCATCACCGATCTCTACTGGATAACCCTTGAGCATTGCGGAATTCAGAGTTGCGAGTAAGTTTAGATCCGTAGATCCCTTCAAAGGCATTGTATAGGAAATTGGAATGCCAATGGGTTTTCCAATTACCGTTACTTTGCAATCCCTTGAACTTCTGCCTCCAAAATGCCTTGTTTCTTCTCTTTGCACAGCTTTTTCCAGTTCAAAATCAATTGCATTGAATCTTCTCTCAGAATTTGCTTCACTGATCTCATTTTTTCCTCTTTCGTTTCTCATTTCACCGCTTAACTCATTTTCAGCTTTTCTCTCCTGCATTTTCGGAATCTCTTGGCTCTGTGGTTTCTGGAATGGTCTTGATTTTATGCGATGGGGTAAAGTTAACTCCATTGCTCTATTAAGATCTTCTAAATTCACCTTTTTTCTTCCTTCGAAAGCTGAAATAGCCTTTGCGGTCTTAACAGTTGTTATCTCCGCTCTATGCGTTTTTATACCCATTTGGATGATCGTTTCGATGAGAAGCTTTAGAAGACCTTCATCGATCTCCACTTCGCATAGTATTGCTTTAGCATTCAGAATCGCATTTCTTAGCTTTTCATCCTGCTTTCTGAACTTTTCGTAGAATTTCTGCGGATCTTTCTGAAACTCCGTTACTCTTTTAACAATTTCAATTCTTTCATCAGCATTCTGAGAAGCTTCGATTGCTACAAACATTCCAAATCTGTCCAAAAGCTGAGGTCTCAGCTCACCCTCCTCTGGATTCATAGAGCCTACGAGTATGAACTTGCTCGGATGCTTAAGCGAGATTCCTTCTCTTTCAACGAAATTCCAGCCCATCGCTGCGGAGTCGAGCAAAACATCCGCAACGTAGTCTTCGAGAAGGTTAACTTCGTCTATGTAGAGAATGTTTCTATTCGCTTCAGCCAAAATTCCCGGTTGTAAAGCTCTAATACCTTCTTTCAAAGCCTTACTTATTTCTATTGTCCCAACAAGCCTGTCAAGGGTTACGCTGAGTGGAAGATCGATAACTCTCATTCTTCTTCTTGCAACCCTTACCTCTCCTTTCTCCGCTTTTTCTCTGCAACTATCGCACATCTCTGCAAAGTTGTAAGGATTGCAATTGAATGGACAACCTTCAACAACTTCGATCTCTGGCAGAACTTGTGAAAAAGCCCTAACCATCGTCGATTTTCCTGTTCCTTTATCACCGCTCAGCAAAACACCACCAATCGTTGGATCTATTGCGTTGCAGATTAAAGCAAGCTTAGCTTTTTCTTGTCCAACGATTGCTGAAAATGGAAAGAATTTCATTTTATCACCTCTTCAAGAATCCCATCTAAATCCAAGAATTTTTCCTCAATTCTTTTTCTTATTTCATCGCTTACTTTCCAATATCCTCTTTTCTCTGCTTCAAGCAGTCTTTCAACTATTTCCAGCGTTGCGTAAACATTCAGATCTTTTAGCCTTTTGAACATTTTCTCATCGAGAACAAACCTTTCCGCAACTCTTTCCCAGATCCAATTTTCCACCGAAGCAGTAGTTGCAGATAATCCCAAAAGGTTCTCAACTCTGTCAGCAATCTTTTGCACTCCTAAAAAGCCGTGTTTGAGCATTTCTTCAATCCAGCTTGGATTTAAAGTCCTCGTTATGCTTCCTCTTTCAATCGCTTCGCTAATGCTTTCAACTTTCACAACATCTTTCGTGGAATCCGCTATGAGCATTTCAGGCTTCTTACCCTTTAGAAGTTCAACTGTCCTCGAGATTCCTCCAAAGAACTCGTAGTAGTGATCTAAGTCAGTTATCTCATAATCGTTGCTACTTCTAACTTGCGAAATTAGCTCAACAGTTTTTAACAAACTTCTAAATTCCTCTTTAGCCTCAAAACCATGAATTTCTTTTCCATATGCGAAACACATCGAATTTAAGTAAGCATCAGCCAAATCTTCCTCGCAATTCCAAGCACTATCTTCGACAAGCGGAAGCATTCTCGTGCCGTATTCAGTAGCTCTTGGACCAAAGATTCTTAAGGTCGTTCCAACTTCTTTCTCGTGTTTTTTTACAAAGTTCATATTTTCTGGCTCATTTAGCTCAGAGACAAGTTTTATTGCTTTGTCGATCAATTCAACGACATTTGGAAACATATCTCTAAAGAATCCACATATTGTAACTAAAACATCTATTCTTGGCCTATTGAGCTCCTCGAGACTTTTAAATCTCAGTTCTTTCTCCCATGGTGTTTTGTGAATGATTTCAACACCAAGATATTCAAAGATCTGCGCAACTGTTTCGCCATAAGTTTGAGCGGTTTCAAAACCCCAGAGAACTACCGCAACGCTTTCAGGATATCTTTGATTTTTCTTATAAAATCTTCTTAAAGTCTCTTCAGCGATCCTTTTACCCCTTTCAACCGCTCCTTCTGTTGGAACTTTCAATGGATCGAATTGGTAAATGTTTCTTCCCGTTGGTAGAGCTTCAGGATTTCTTATAACATCTCCTCCAGTAGATGGCTCAATGTATCTTCCTTCCAGAGCTTTCATGAGATTTTCAAGTTCCAAGGAATTGTCTACGAATCTCTTCGCAATCTCAAAGCTATTTTCGAGAATTTCTCTGAACTCTTTTCTACACTTTCCCGAGAAAAATTCTTCGATGATCTTCTCCGCTTCCTTTTCTATCAACTTCCTTTTATCCAAATCGAGTTCTTCAAAAATCTCTCCCCTCTTCTCCGCAAGTATTTTTGAAATTTTTCTAAGTGAAAGCGCGAGCATGAAGTCTCTAAGCTCCTTTTCAGTGTATCTCTCACCAATAACATGCAATCCTTTTGGAATTACAGATCTTTTGAACTCGTATAGCTTTAACTCAACCTCATCAAGATTCTCGCCAAGATTTAATTTCTTTGCAAGCTCTATAGCTTTTCTCTTAATCGTTTCAGCTCTTGCAGGATCCTTCTCGAAAGCTCTAAACTCCTCTATCAGGTCTTCAAGTTTCAAGTAATCCTCATAAAGTCCCGAAAATGTATAAGGTGGTGAGTTATAGCTTATTAGAGTAGAATATAGTCTTCTCTTGGCTATTGTTGCTTCAGAAGTGTTTACAACGTGGTAAACGTAGATGCTCGGCAATTTGCCAATCAAGAGATCTGGATAACACTTTGAACTCAATCCTGCTTCTTTACCCTTCATGAATTCCGCGGTTCCGTGAGTCCCAAGATGAATAACCGCATCAGCCTTAAAAACCCTCTGGATCCAGAAATAGGTTGCAAGGTATTGATGATGGGGTGGCTTGGTTTTATCATGGATGGCTGAATGAAGATCGTTCCAATCCAAACATCTCCTTGCGGGCTGAACAACTATTGCAACATTTCCAAGGATCATTGCGGGTATAAGAATGCCCTTCTCGTCTACCATAATGCTTCCTGGTGGCTCTCCAAAGGCATCAATGATCTCCAGTCTGAGATCTTCTGCAAGCTCATTGAAAAAGGAAAGGTAATCTTTGATGCTCATTCTTGGACATTCGATCATTTTCTCAGGCAGATACTTTGGATTGAACAGATTCTTTTCTAAAAGAAGCTTTTCAACTTCTGTTTCTTGAACAACATAACCTCTACTCTTCAAACTCTTCAAGATCACTTCCAAGCTTTTGAAAGTATCGAGATAAGCAGAATTACCCAGATTCTCTTCTCCCGGTGGATAGTTGTAGATCACAATCGCTATCTTCTTCTCTGAATTACTCTTTCTCTTCAATTCAACCCATTTTTTAACCCTTTCTGAAAACTTTTCAACTCTTTCAGCAATTGGGACTACTTCCTCATTCTCAACACCACAAATTGGCAAAGGCTCAACTGAACCATCGATTTCTGGCAATGTAACACTGCAAAGCAGATTTATTGGATTGAGTCCTCTCTGCTTCCAATCTTCTATTTTCTGATTATACATCATGGCGGGTGTGAAAATTTTTATTTCTTTATTCTTTAGCATTTCAATCGTTTTCCTTGGATCTCCGCCCATTGGACCGCCATTCAATTGGAACCATAGCATGCTGATGATCGCATCGACCTCGCAAAATTCAAAAAGAAGTTCTAAAGCTTTCAG
>JANXDV010000036.1 GCA_025058955.1 Archaeoglobaceae archaeon
GAAATGCTTGGTCTCAACTGCCTTATTCCACTCTGGCAATGCGGTAGACTGGATAATGCCGATTAATCCCATTATTATAGCCATCAAGAGTATGAATCCGATTAGTGGTGAGATTGCTTTGTTGTCCATCATGCTCATAACTATTATTATACCTTCATCTATTTAACTCTATTGGTTGGTGGAGTGTCAAGTAATTCGTTAATTTAGACTTTTTTCGAAAATAAAGAGTTGATAAAACTCCTAAAAAATATTTAGATCCGCTAAAATTAGCAATTCGATTTTCAGGGTTATAAGATTTGTTCTCTTAACAAGCTGTGTGGAGAACAACAACACTAATCATGAAAAAATTTATCTTGATGGCTATGCAAATAATTCATGGATCGGAAGATCGTTTTGAAGGGTATGCTGGAAAAAGCCTATAGAATCGAAGCGGGATTTGAGAGTGAGGCAAATTTCAAAGCCTTTGTTGAAATAATGGATGAAGAGCAAAAGAGGGTTCTTTTTCAGCTAATGTCCGATTCGGAAAAGCATAAACTCATGCTTGAAGACTTGGCAAAAAATCTTGGAATTGAACTTGAAAGAGAGGTCGAAGAATTCATTTTTTCTGACAAGAGGTTCTTTAACGAAATATACAAGCTCGAAATGAGTGCAAAGATTATCTATGAGCAAATAATCCAGAAATTCGGGGACTTAATTGGTGTAGAAGTTGAAAAACTAAAAGAACTTGTTAGAGACGAGGAGAAGCATGCAAAACTCGTTGAAAAATTCGTTGATAGGACTTTGAGAATCCTATAAAAGTTATCTTTGAAACTATATAAAGATGGGAGAAAGATTTATTAATACCTTCGAAGCTAAATTATAAAAACGGCGGCGGGGTGAATGGGAATGATGTCGGAAAAGATGGATTTGGAAAAAGTGTTACCGTTGATTAGAAAGGAGATAGAAACTTCGGAGATAGCAAAAAAGATCTCAGAGCTTGATTCGAAGCTTGTAGAGCTAAGAAAGGCGGTTGAAGGGATTGTGATTGAACTGACATATATTAAGAGTGAATTGAAAGATTTGCGAGAAAATAAGGATAAAAAACAAGTCCAGACACAGTTGAAAGAAGAAAAAGCAACAGAAAAGCAGTTGAAGAGTGAAGAAGTGAAGGTTGATGTGATAAAGAGAGAGAAAAGTGATTTAGAGAGAAAAGTAGAGAAACCTACAGATACTCAAAAAGGAGATGATAAGGATTTGATCATCTGCGACTGAGATGCAGGTTACAAAGATAACTCTAAGGAACTTCAAATCATTCAGCAAAAAAGTAGAGATCCCCCTATATCCTGGATTCACAGTGATCACTGGACCGAATGGAAGTGGAAAGTCAAATATCATCGACTCTATTCTTTTTTGTCTCGGGCTTTCTACTTCAACTAAGCAATTGAGAGCTGAAAGGCTTTCGGATCTCGTTTCAGAAGGTAAAAAAGAGACTGAAGTCTCTATAACTCTTGGAGATGATGGAAGGAAATACGAGATCACGAGAAGGGTGAAGATAACAGACAAGGGACATTATAGTTATTATTACTTGGACAATAAGTCTGTTAGCTGGACTGATGTGCAAAACTTACTCTCCCAGCTTGGAATTTACAGTGATGCCTACAATATAGTGATGCAAGGAGATGTTACAAGGATCGTTGAAATGTCTCCAGTGCAGAGAAGGAGAGTGATAGAAGACATTGCAGGTATTTCAGAGTTTGATGAAAAGAAAGAGAGGGCTCTTGAGGAGCTTGATATAGTTAGGGAGAATATAGAGAAGATCGAGGCGGTTATCGCAGAAGTTGAGAGCATGCTCTCAATCCTCGAAAGAGATCGAAATGAGGCTTTACGTTATAAAGAGTTGATGTTGAGGAAAGCGGGAATTGAAAAGCAGATCAAAGCTCATGAGCTCAGATCCCTCCAAAATTCAAGGGAAAGAGTAGAGAGAGAGATTGAGAGAGTTGAAAAAGAAAAAGATAGGCTTGCATCTCTCATTCCAGAGATCTCGCAAAAGATCGTTGAGACGAATGAAAAGCTTAAGGAAATTGCAGACTTAATCTCAAAATTTGGTGACGAAAAACTTAGCCAAATCCAAACCGAAATTCTCAAGTTAACTTCTGAAGTGGACTCAATAAAAAGATCGGAGAAGATCTACCAAGAGGAGATCGCGAGGATCGAGGAGGAGGAATTGAGGAAGAGAAGTGAAGTTCTGAGACTGAAAGATGAGCTTGAAAATATTAAAAATGGGCTTGAAGATGAAATTTTGAAAAAGATAAGTGTTGAGGAAGTAGTATTGGAGCTGGAAAATAAAGTAAAATCCCTAAAACAAAAGCTCGAAAGTGCAGACAAAAGACATCAAGAACTTAAAAATAAGTTGATCGAGAAAAGAGAGGAATTTGAAAAGCTAAAAGAGGAAAGAAATAAACTGATCACTGAAAGGGACAAACTTCTGGAGATTGTTAGAAGAATTGAGATCGAGATCGAGGACGCTAAAGCTGAGAGAGATCGGATCTCAACAAAGCTCGAGGAAGATAAAAAGAATTTAGAAGAATCTTCTGTTGAACTGCTTAAAAAAGAGCGGGAACACAAAAACTTGAACTCTCAGCTTATAGAACTTGATAAAAAACTTTTCTCGTTACGTTCAAAACTATCTGATGTTGAGGAGGAATCAAAGAGATGTGAAGTTGAACTCGCAAAGATTAAAGCTAAAATCTCCACGATTCAAAGTTACTCAAAACCAGTAGAAGCCATTTTAAATGCAAAAGAGAGAAGAGAACTCGCGGGAATATTTGGCACTGTTGCCCAGCTTGGAGAAGTAGATGAGAAGTTCTCAACCGCTATTGAGTCCGCTATTGGCGGAGCATTACAGTTCATAGTTGTTGAAACCGAAGATGATGCGGTTGAAGCTATAAGATATCTAAAGATGCTTCAAGCTGGGAGAGCGAGCTTCATTCCACTAAGAAAGATAAAAGAGTTTACCGCCGATCTCGATCGCAGAATACTAAGCGAAAGGGGAGTTATAGATTTTGCTGTGAATTTGATAAAGTGTGATCGAAAATTTTTGCCCGTTTTCAAATTCCTACTTAGAGATACTGTTGTTGTCGACACAATAGAAAATGCAAGAAGATTAATGGATCGAAATCTTAGAATAGTCACACTTGATGGAGACCTTGTAGAAAAGAGCGGTTTGATTTCTGGAGGCAGTAGAGAGAGAAAAGGGCTTCTAATTTCAAAGGAGTTGTTAGAAAAGGAGAGGGAATTATCTGACAGAATACATGAGTTGCAAAGAGAAAAAGATCGGATGTTGGCAGAGCTCAGTAAAATAGAGGAGGAAAGAAAAAGTCTTAAAGTAAAATTGGATGAAACTGGCTTAGCTCTTCAAGAAATAAGCGGAGAAGTCAAGGTATTGGAGGACAGGATCAGAGGATACGATTCCCAGCTCGGTGAAACGATCAAAAAGATCGAGCATAAAACTGGAGAGAAGGTGAGAGGAATAGAAGAACTGAAGAGAGCTAATAATAGCTTATCAGAGCTTGAAAAGAAAGTTAAAGAGCTCGAATTTTATATAGAAGAGATTGAAGTTAAGCTAAAAGAGAGCGAGATCCCTGAGATCTTAAATGAGCTCGATAGAGCTAAGGAAGAACTCACAAGGAATAAAGAGATCTTGATCTCAATAGAGAGGAGAATAGAGAATCTCGAGTTCCAAAAAACACAATTGGAGAAAAATATCGAAACTCTTAGCGGTGAACTCGCTCAATTAGCTGTAAGGAAGGACGAGTTTAAATCCAGGATTGAGGATGGTAGAATAAAATCTGAGGAGGCTTTAAGTAGACTTAAAAACCTTAAAGAGGAGGAGAGAAAACTCGGAGAGAGAGTTAAAGACCTCCGAGAGGAAAGAGATGAACTGATCAGTAGATTGAGAAGTTTTGAGGAAGAAAGGAGTAGAGCGGATCTCGAGCTGAAGAGGTGTGAGGATAGAATTAGCACGCTAAATGAAAGGTTGAATTTAATTTTAGAGGAGTTGAAAAAATTCGAGGGATTTGAAACTCCTGAAACTCTTCAGGATCCTACGATATTGAATAAAGAACTCTCAGAAGTCCAAGAAGAGCTTTCAAAGTTTGGAGAAGTTAATTTGAAGGCTATACAAGATTATGAGAATGTTAAAGCGAGAAGAGATGAGCTTGTTGAAAAGAAGGGAATTTTGGAGAAGGAAAGGGTAGAGATAATTGAAAGAATAGAGAAGTATGAGAAGAGAAAGAAAGAAACTTTCTTTGAAGTCTTCAATGCGATCAATAAGAATTTTGGCGAAATCTTAGCTGAGCTTGCAGATGGTGAAGGAGAGCTTTTCCTCGATAGTGATGACGTTTTCAACAGTGGATTGCATATGAGAGTTAGATTGAAAAATAAGCCGATGCAAAAGCTCGAAGCACTAAGTGGTGGAGAGAAAAGTCTTGTAGCTCTCTCTTTGATCTTGGCAATTCAGATGTTCAAACCCGCTCCATTCTATGCTTTTGATGAAGTTGACATGTTTCTTGATGGTGTTAACGTGGAAAGAGTTGCTAAGATGATCAAAAAACGCTCTCAGTCAGCGCAATTCATAGTTGTCTCCCTTAGAAAACCAATGGTTGAATCTGCGGATGCTGTTGTTGGAATAACCTTAGGAGGTGACAACTCATCGATCGTAACGGGCATCAAGTTGAATTCGGAGATCCAATCGAGATCCTAATAGACATGGCAAAGAAGGGAGAGATCGATCCCTGGAATATCGACGTGATCGATGTAACTGATAAATTCCTAAAAAGGCTTGAAGAAGCGAAAAAGCTTGATTTAAGAATATCTGGAAGAGTTTTGCTCTACGCAGCGATTCTTGTTAGAATGAAGGCTGACGCAATAGCCCCTCAGCCACCACCGGCGGAAGATGAAAGTGATGTGGAGATCATCGAATGGGAAGAGCTTGAAACTGAGGAGATTGACGAGATCAAGCTCGAAGACGTGTTGAGAGCACAGAGAAGAAGGGTAAGAAAGATCAGCACTTTGAAAGAACTGATCGAGGAGTTAAGGAAAGCAGAGGCGATTGAGAAGAGAAGAAAGAAGAGAAGCAGAGAAATCCTGGATATAGATGTAATAACTTCGATCCCACATGATGAGAGTATGGAAGACAAGATTCGGCAGGTTGAGGAAAATTTGGTGAGATTGCTACAGAAGAGAGATTTCATAACTCTCTTCTCTGTGGTGGATAATAAGGAGGAGTTGATAGATTACTACATTTCCCTGCTACATCTCGTCTCGAGAAAGAGATTTCAAATCTCTCAGAAGGAGATGTATGGAGACATAGAGATCAGGCTATTCGGCGAGAATTAGTTTTTATAAATTTTAAAATTCTTGGAAAAGCTAATTTTAAAGCTTTTTCAATGGTAAGTTTCCGCGAGTTTATGATCCCAGAAACACAATTTCTTTCACGGAGGAAGCATTTTCAATTTGGTTGTGAAATGTATTTGATAGACATAGAGCTTTTCGCTTCAAAAAACCCATGTTAAATGCAAGTCTTTTTAAAAAGATTAAATAAACCCAAAGTATTTTTCCATTATCTTCTTTTGAACCCTCCTAAGGATCTCTGAAAGGGTTGAAGGAGCAATCCCAACTTCTTCAGCAAGCTCTTCCAATTTGATCTTTTTGGGAAAGTCAAAATAACCACGTTAAAGTGCTATTCTTGCAATCTCCTCCTCTCTAAATGTTACTCGATCTTCACTCTCAACTCTACCTTTTTAAAGAACTTCAAAAATGATGCCAAAGCTTTCAAGAGACTCAACGATCCTCAGAAAACATGGACGTTCTTTGAGTAGAACGTTAAGAGAGTTTCTCGAGATCTTTGCAGATTCGCAGAAGTCTGGTAGATGATCCAGAATTCTGTCCACCTTCTCCGACTTCAATCTTAACAACCCTCCCACACTGGAGTCAAAAGATGAGAAACCCTCTAAATTCTATTGAAATACCCTCCACAATCTTTTTTATAGCTCCAAGCATGCAGTTCTCGGTAATGGGATGGTCTCTATTCTAATCATTTTTACTCCTCTCAACTTTCTAATCGTTTGTAACTAAACTATTAAAATTTTCGAAGATTTTAGGGAATATCTATTCCCCAATCAAAAATCTTTTATGATCCAGTGGTCTGTAAAAATACTGCTTGTCCACCCAAAGGCGGAATTCATGAAAAGTAGTAGGCTTACGATCTCTGCAGAATGTGCTTGTAAACAAAGAAATTACGAGAAGATTCGGAGAGGAGGCAGTGATAATTGGCTGTTCAACGCTCGAAGACCCGAGAATGATGTTCGAAAAGCGAAAAGAAATGGTATAAAGGTTAAGAATTTTATAGTCAGAATTTCTGGGGAAGTAGGGGATTATAGGGGCTTTATAGATGGGAAAGTGGTAGGTGCGTGAGCACATTCTGCGAAAGCAATTAAAGTCGAAAATGGGAAAGCTTGGCTTGTGGATGAAAGTTACTGTGATGGTTTTGGTTCATGTATTGCAGTCTGTCCAAGCAACGCTCTTAGAATTAAATTAAGAGAAGATAAATAATTTAATTGGGGTTTATTGAGTGAAATCAGCTTAGAGAGTTTATTAGAGAAACTCGAGAAACATTGGAAGGTTGATTAGAGACTAAAAATCAATTGGCTATGGAGGATTTTGATGTGTTGGAGATTAGGAGAGAAGTGGGAAGATTAAAGCAATTGATAAAACTTAAAAATTCTGAAAGGATTTTCAAGAACGATCTCTTCGATGGGCTACTCTAATATAAAAGTTGCAACCATTTTTTAATGATAAGCTCTCTAAAGCTGAATGTGGATTTTAGAGGAGTTTTGAGCAAAAATTCCCATAGAAAACCTCCAGAAACTATTTTAGCAATATTAGTAGCTTGGCTGATCAAACCCATAGGAAGCTTTTGGAAAGATCTTGAATTTCTTCCTGCCCCTTTCAAAAGACTTGGTAAAATTAAATCTACAGGATTCTCCGAACTCTCAATACTGTTACTTACCATATTTATTTTATTTTTAATTTTTATTTTATATATTTAATTAGAATCTCTCCAAAGCTCTAAGGTTTAAAGCTCTTCGAGCTTATTTAAATTCTAATGCTCTCCAATATAGCCAATATTACATTCAGGATCGAATTTTAGCTCTATAAAATCTTTTTTGTAACTCATGAAAGACACGGGCTTCTGAATTTTCACTTCCATAGGAAATGAAGGGGAGGGGTTTTAAGATAAAAGTTTATACTCAATAGAGAAAATTTTTTAAACAAGAAAAATTTGGAATAAAGTATGGCAGAGGTTGTTCATGTTGTGGCAATAGACTCAGAGAGCAATGCGGTGCTCGAAAGCATAAAATCGATTGGATATCCAATACATAAAGCATACATTGCTTACAGAAAAAAAGAAGCTTTAAATGCTGTTGAAAACGTAAATCGTGCACTAAGCTCTCTCGTGGAATCTAAAACTCTCAACTTTGAAGGTAAAAAGGTATACGAGATCGTTTGGGAACTACTCAGAATTATTAGAAAAGAAATAGAGATGGAAAATACAGTCCTATTTAATGTATCCGATTCTGATCGTTCGCTTTGTCTCGCTTTAACAATTGCAGCGCAGATCTCAAATAGCAAGATCTACATCGGCTCCGAAAATGGTGCAAGATTCCTGCAGACTCCTCCACTTAAAAAATTCAATGGAGATCGAATTAGGATCTTGAAGGTTCTTGTAGATGAAGGAGGATCAGTGGATTCTATAAATAAACTTATAGAGCTTGTAGACGGAAAAATTGAAGAACAAAAGAAATATATGGCTCAAAGAGCAAGAATGAGTTACCATTTAAACGAGTTAGAAGAAGATGGACTTGTTATAACTGAGAGAAAGGGAAAACATCTTAAAATTGCGGTAACGGATCTTGGCAAAGCTTATGTAGTGATGTTCGGTTGAGTAAGTTATGCTTTCAGTCCTCATAATTGCGGATTCAACTCAGTGGTATCAATACAAAGAACTTGAAGAATGTTTAATGAATGATTATCATGTAGAATATGTGGATAAACTTAGCTCCGAGCAGTCGAATTTGAGTAAGTTGGAATTTTCATATGACATCTTTTTTTATCTAAAAATGCCTGAAACAAACGAGATTTCCGCAATTTCGAGGTTATTAAAGAGCAAGATCTTCATTTTCTTCGTTAGAAAAAATGGTTTCTCTCCTATACAACTAAAAAATGAACTTTTGCCAGTAGCAGAGAAAATTTCGCTTAAAGCGAGTGCAATGAGAGGAAAAATTGAGTATTTTAGAGGGGTCGATGAGATATTGGTGTTAAACGCCTATCATATTGAGCCAAAGGATACTTGCGAAGTGATTTTAAACGGTAGCAGAGATTCAAAGGCTATGCTTGGTGATATAGTCTTTAGAGCAGGCAAAAATGTGGTTTTTGGAGTTAGAAAGAACAATATTGTTGCCTTTTCTGCGGACATTTTCTCTAATGAATGTTTTAAGAGCACTCAGAACTGTAGATTCATAAAAAATCTGCTCTCCGAAATGTTAACCGGGGTTGAGTTTTACTGAAATTTTGAATTGCGAAAATCAAATTTGGAAAAATTAAAATATATATTTAAAATAAATTTAAAAGCTTTATTTTGGATTTGAGAGCGTTAACCTTTGAAGGTATAAAATTTGTGAGATTTTGCAGTCATTTCTGGACCATTTTTTGCTTACTTCTTGGAGAATGGTGGCAGAAGTGATCAAAGTAGAGCTGAGAATAGAAGATAATTCGAGAATTTAGATATCTCTCATCAATCCGGAGCTCGAAGCTCTATTCTGGGCACTAAACGAGAACAAAAATGAGATCCTTTGAATTTAGATATAGGAAGGGGCAGAAACATTTAAAAAATCGCCTCGAAGTCAGATTTTTGTTGAAAATTTAGGCTTAATGGATGGATTTGGGCTCGGATCTTATTTTTGATAAAACTGAATCCAAAAATTGATTTGGTTAAGCATTTCTGGCTTTGGGAGAACTGGGCCATATAAAGATAGGACTGCATTCGATCTAATAGCCCAGGCGGCAGGGGGAACGGCAACTTTGGTGGGAAGAGTTGGAAATAAGCCAAAAATTTTCATTGCGGATATTGTTTCCGGGATATATGCAGCTCTTGGAGCTATGTTTGCACTTTATTATAGAGAGAAAACTGGTAAGGGACAGTTAGTGGATATATCGATGCAAGATGTTGTTTTTTCACTGAACCTGGCAGCGATTGTGGAAACGGCACTTGGAGAAAAGGCCGAAAAACTTGGAATGAGCATTACAAAGTATCCTCCAGGTATAAAATCCATTCACAGCACTTATCCAGCACTCGATGGCAAGGTTGCGATTGCTGCTTTAACAATGAAAGATTTTCAACATTAATCTCGAGAACGAGGAATGAAGAGGAATTGAATGGGCTTTTGAGCAATTAACTTCAGAAATGAGTAGAAAAGAGATAACTCAAGTTCTCACATCTGCAAGGGTTCCTTGTAGTCCAGTTTATGAGGTTTCTGAAGCGAGAAATGATGAGCAGTTAAAGGCAAGAAAATGTTCGTTGATTTGGGATATAAGGGGATGAAATTCCCGCTGGATATGCTTTAAGCTTCCTTAGCCCATAGGCTCAGTAAAAAAGCTCAGAGCTTGGACTGCATAAAAAGAGATAAAAGAACTGAAAAAGAGTTAAATCTGAAAAATCATTTCAACCAAGGTATAAGTTTTCTCATTTCCTTTCCAACAACCTCGATTGGATGCTTCGCTTCCATTTCAAGCAATTTGTTGTATACAGGTCTTCCAGCAATGTTCTCTAAAATCCATTCCCTTGCAAACTCACCACTTTGAATTTCCTTCAAGATCTTTCTCATCTCATCCTTTACAGCGTTTGTGAAAATCCTCTTTCCCCTCGTCATTCCACCATACTTTGCGGTCTCACTAACAG
>JANXDV010000037.1 GCA_025058955.1 Archaeoglobaceae archaeon
TGCTTAGGAATTGCGATCTACGAACCAAAGATCAAAGTAGGAGCTTTAGCACATGCAATGCTACCAAGATCGAATGGCTTTAAGAGTGCAAAATTTGTAGATTCAGCGATCTCGATTGCTTTAGAGTTGCTCGAGACTGCTGGTGGGAATCGAAAGAACATGATAGCAAAAGTCGCTGGAGGCGCTCAAATCTTTAAACATTTAACTCTCGAGAATTTAAAAATCGGAGACAGAAATATTGAAGTTGCAAAAAGAACCCTTTTTGAGTATGGAATAAGAATAGTCTCAGAAGATACTGGAGGAAATCTTGGAAGAACTTTATACTTTTTCGTAGACGACGGAAGGTTGTTAGTTCGATATAGCAATGGCGTAGAAATATGGATCTGAGCTTTAGAGAGATCTTAAGCTACGCTTCAAAGAAGAGCGGTTTAAAACTTGATGGATACAGAGAGAGCTATCTTAGAAGAAGGATCGAGCTAAGAATGCGTATTCTCGGGCTAAAGGATTTTTCAGATTATTTCAAGTTCATTAAGAACAATGAATCTGAGATCGATGAGCTTGTGAATGCAATTGCGATAAATGTAACCGAGTTCATGCGGGATCGGAGTCCTTTCGATTACTTCATGCAAAAAATTCTTCCAGAGCTTGCGAGAAAAAGAAACGGGATTTTAAGATTTTGGAGTGCTGGTTGTGCCAATGGCGAGGAGCCTTACAGCATAGCCATTGCGGTGCTTGAAACACTACCAAATCGCAATTTCTCAATTTACGCAACAGACATAGATGAGGATTGTCTGAAAAAAGCTTTAGAAGGAATCTATGAAAAAGAGCAGTTGAAAAATCTGTCCAAAGAGCATTTGGATAAATATTTCGAGAAAATCGGAGATAAATATCGGATAAAAGATTTTGTTAAAAGGCATGTTAGGTTCAAAAAGCACGATCTAACGTCTCAGGAGCCAATAACAAAATTTCTCGATGCAATTTTTTGCAGAAATGTTATGATATATTTCGATGAGAAGCAGAAGGAGAAAATTTTAGAGAATTTTTACAACGCTCTAAATTCTGGTGGTTATCTGATCGTTGGCAAGAGTGAGAGCATTCCTAAGGGGAAATTTGAATGTGTAAGTGTTTCGGAAAAGATCTATCGTAAGGTATGATTTTTAATACCGAAGCATAGCAACTCTGTGCTCTCAAGAATTGTGTTCAAAAATGTGCTGTATAACAGCTCCTCGATCCTGATTCTGAACATAACAGGACTGATCGTAGTAATATTCTTGGCAAGAACTTTAAAGCCCGAGCTCTTTGGCTTATACTCCTTGTCTCTCTCGATCGTCTCAATTGCGATGGTATTCGCAGATCTTGGAATTAACAATGCTGCAACAAGATATGTAGCGGATGCGGTTTCAAAGAACAACTTTAGACTTGCTGGGGGGTATATTTCTTTTTTAACTAATTTTAAGATCTCTTTATCCATTCTGCTCGCGATTTTTCTGTTCCTACTCTCGGATGCGATTTCTCAGGCTTTTAATAAACCAATATCGCTTTTGCTAAAAATTCTCGCAATATATCTCATTTTTAACTCTCTTACCGCGTTATTATTGGCAATAGCGAATGCTATGAACGATTTCAAAGCAAATTTGTTGAATAATACAGTTTCAAGTATTTCAAAGGTAATATTCACTTTCTTGCTCGTTTTGATAGGCTTCTCAGTTCTTGGAGCAATCCTTGCGGTTGTTCTATCAACGATCATTGGTTTTGTCTATGCTCTTTACTACTTGTTCAAAAAATACCGCTTTTTATTGCTTGAAAAAGAAAAAATAGAAGCTAAGAGGGTTTTTAGATTTATAACTTTTACAGCGGTTCTTTCCGTTACCTGGGTTGTCTTCGCCAATGTGGACATGGTCATGATCGGCTACTTTCTAACCGCAGAAGATGTTGCATATTACAGAGCGGGTTTCAGCATAATTTCAGCTATAGCGGGTTTAATTGCGATTCCAAGCGTTTTATTGCCTGTATTTGTAAAGCTTGAAGGGGATGATCTTAATAGAGCATTTTTGCGAGCTTTTAAATATTCTTTCGCTCTTTGCACCCCTTCCGCATTGGGAACTATGCTGATCTCCGCAAATTTGATTTTTCTTGCATATGGAGAAGAATACCTTCCCGGGCTAATTGCTATGCAAATTTTGTCATTATTGCTGATCTCCCCAGCGTTTGGAATTTACGGAAGCATTTTTAGCGGAAAAGAAAAACCTGAGCTGAACTTTTATCCGCTAACCTTTTCAATGCTTCTCAACGTTGTTCTTAACTACCTCATGATACCAAAATTTGGCATCGTTGGAGCGAGCTTGGCAACTGTGATCTCGAGCATTGTTTTATGGTCTTTATTGGTATTGATCTGCCATAGGGAGTTTGGGATCAAGCCCAACTTATCGTTTCTCGCAAAACCATTATTTTCTGCAGTGGTAATGTTCTTCATAGCTTCTAATTTAAAATCGATACTTTTAATCATCCCAGTGTCGATTATTGTTTATTCTCTGGTCTTATTTCTGATCAGAGGAATTACAAAAGAGGATCTGGAGTTTATAAGGAAAATTGGGGCTTCTTAATCTGTTTTCACTCAAAAATTTCCGCATAGTGAAATTTTTAGCTCATATTAAACGTTCAAAAACGATGCTCTCACTTCGGTCTGAGAATGCACAGACAACTCTAACTCGATCTCCAGAGCTTGCCTGGAAGCTTATGCTTTTTCCAATCTCGTTTCGATTAAAGTATCCAATTAACTGTGAATTCTTGTAGGCTCTGCAATTTTCGATTTTTTCAACCTCCCCACCAACCAATGCGATTGAAAACTCTGTTTCGGTGGATTTGGATAGGGAGAAAGCGACTAAGTGCAAACTTTTATTACTTGCAAAACCAAAACTCATCGATGCCAATATTACAGATAGTAGTACTGTGATCGCAACTGTTAACAAAACTCCAACAACGCTGGAGACCCCATTCATTATGCTCATTACAACAATATGAATAAAAATCTTTCACTTTGTTCCTAAAACCGCTGCTCCGAGTGCTCCAACGATCTGTGGCTCTTCAGGAACTATGACTTGAAAACCCAGCTTTTCTTCTATTGCTCTTCTGACACCCATATTCTTTGCCACCCCTCCTGTTAGCACGACTTCTCTTCTAACACCAACTCTTGCTACCATTGCCATCAATCTGCCAGCAATTGCATCGCAAACACCAGCGATGATCTCTTCAACTTTCCTACCCGCAGAAATATAGCTAACAACTTCTGATTCTGCAAAAACTGTGCAAGTCGAGGAGATCTTAAGCTTCTCTTTTGCTTTCAACGCAAGCTCTCCAACTTGCTCAATTTTTAATCCAAGAGCGTTTGCCATAACTTCTATAAACCTACCAGTTCCAGCAGCACATTTGTCGTTCATGACAAAATCCAATACTTTGCCGTTTTCAACCGCTATCACTTTACTGTCCTGTCCACCAATGTCGATCACAGTTCTCGCTTCTGGGATCAAAAAAGTTGCTCCAATTGCATGGCAAGTGATCTCCGTTATCTTCTTATCCGCAAAATCAACTCTCGCTCTTCCATAGCCAGTTGCAACAATTCTGTCGATCTCTTCCCTTTTCAAGCCTGAAAGTTTAAGGGTTTCTTCAAAGATCTCCTTTGCCGATTCCTCAAGATCTGGCTTGACTTTCAGAATTCTATATGCCAAGATCTTGTGGTCTTGAAGGATCACGCATTTAGCTGTTATCGAACCTATGTCAATTCCAGCAGAGATCATAGCATTTCCAAGAACGCTTCAAGCCTTGTAACGACCTGGGCTTCACTAAAAATTCTTTCGTCAACCATGTCCGCTTCAATTATAACCGTTGGAACGCTTAATTTCTTCTGGATCTCGTATTGTCCAAAGGAGTATGGCTTACAGCTTCTGTTCGAGTGCATGACAACACCATCAACGTCGTAGAGATCTATTAGCCTGTTTATGATCTCTGCGGTTCTATCCATTCCGATGTTCAAATAAGAGAGTGTATAAACTTCCGCCATGCTCGAAATTATATCAGTGCTCTTTAGCTCTCCGAAACCTGTCCATGCGTTCGTGTATGTATCTGCGACAAGGCAAGCATTTTTGCTCTCAAAAAATTCTCCGAGCCATCTAAGACGATACCACACTGGAATGTTATCCCATAGAAGTCTTATTTCCTCCTTTTCGATTGCTGAAATCCCATTTTTTATTCTCTCTTCAAGTTCCTTTTTCATGTCTATGTAGAAATTAACCGCATGCTCAGTTCCACGAAGACAGACAATTGGAGCCATATTCACGAATGCATCGAAGCAATTCATTGGAGAAGGCTTATTTCGAGCGGTTAGAAGACATTGAGAATAAAGAGATACACCTTCGATCGATTTTGAGATGACTTCTTTGAGTCTTCTTTCCTCAAGCTCTCTTCCCGTTATTTTTTCAGAAAATTTTATAAAATCATATAATTGTTCTTCCACATACCTCAAATGACTCTCTTTTAGCTCCTTCCTAATGAAAGGTGTATCGAGAATGAAGAGCGGAACTTTGAAAATTCTGCTTAGCACCTCATACCATTTCACCACGGTATTGCAGATGTTGTTGCATGCAAACAAGAAGGTTGGCTTTGGCAAGCCACCAATTGGGCTTGTGCCAGCGAAAACACAACCAAGATCGCATCTTGCATAGGAGCAAAGATCCCTTGAGAAACCATTTCTTTCAGCGAAATCGGAATAATAGCTTCCGAGCTTGGTTGCACCGATCAATGCACCATGGTTCTCGGGATAAACTGGATATATATCCATTGCATATAGCAACTCAACAGGTGCTCCGCTTGTGATCCAAGCGTTGAATTCCGCTTGATGTCCTTGCATGTAGTAGCCTGCCATCAATTCTCTCATTCTCTCTGAGCTTTGAAGCTTTCTCATTCTATCACCTCTTTCAACGCTTCAATCCTCGTCCTTATCTGCTCAAGCGATACCACAGGAAATTCAAGCTCGATCAGTGCAACTTTCTTTCCCATCTTTTCCAATTTCTCCTTTAGCTGTGGATAATCAAAGAAATGTGGCTCACAGAATTTCACAAGCAAAAAAACAACCGCATCGCAATCTTCAGCCAATTTCAGAACATAATTGAATCTCCCATCTCCCGGATAGTGCTTGGTAGGACATGGCGCTCTGTAGAAGTATTTTTCAGCTATATATCTCAAAGCGCTCTCTAAATCCTTTGGTTCAAATTCAGGATAGCTAAACTCGAAGAATCTGCTACCAGTGCAAATGTCATCCTTCAAAGAAAATCCTGCTTCTTTAAAAAGATCGTAAACTTTAATGTAAGGGCAAACGCTACCAGTGATCAAAACCTTTGGCTTTTCCTCTTTTTTTGCGAATTTTAGCTTTTCATCTACAAGCTTTATCGCAGATCTCACATCGATCTGCTGAACCTTTATCGCGGTTTCATAGTCTGGAGAAATAGAAAATAGTTTTTTTAGCTTCTCTTCAAGCTCTCTGTAAAGCTTAAGGCTCTCCATTAGCCTTTCAAAGCTAACTTCTCCACCCCAACTCTCAAGCACTTTAACAAAGTCCTTAAGCTCTTTCACGTAGTATTCAACATTTCCGATCTTCGTGGGAAATTCTATGTTGTGAACCCTTTTTCCAACAAACTCGAAGATGTCTGTTAGCCTCATCAGCGTATCACAGGATCTTGTGAAGACAAAAGCAAAGAAATCGTCTTGTAAAGCACACTCAAGAGCTCCTCTTGCCTGTGAGCATGAATAACTCTGAATGAACGCTGAAGCTCTCTCGATTGGCTTATCTGTTGCAAAAACACGGAAAGGCAAGAATCCTGCGGAGTGAATGATCTCCTTTGGAGTATAATTGCAGAGATATCCGACCTTCACAACTTCAAAAAATTTGGAGAATTTAAAAAATTTTTCCACTTCAAGAGCATCTCCAAGTTTTAATTTACTTACCAATTTAGATTTTTAAATTTCTGATCCTTCCTTAGCGGATTGGTCGAGGTTCTTTTTCATTTTCTCCGATTCGATCCAAACGACGTCGAGTCTTGAAATGATCTCATCGATCTTCAAAACTTGTTCATAGATCTTCTGTTTAAGTTGCTCATCTGCGAAAAGCTCCGCATTGGAAAGGATCACCGCTAAGGGATTTCTAATTCCATCAACCAGATACGCAATTTCATCGATGTTTTTCTTAAGCTGTTCCAATAGCTTTATTCTCTCACCTTCAAGCTCTAACTTTTCCTTCACAAATTTAACATCTTCCAGCAAAGTTTTAATGAGCTCAAACTCACTCTCACGAAGTCTTTTGGCTATGAAAAGCAAAACTCCAACTTCTGCACCTATCTCTAAGGGATAAGCAATCACTTGTTTATCCTTGTGCTCTGAATAGAGTTTACAATCCTCAAAGCAATCTCTAACGATCTCTTTTCCCTCAATAGCTTTATTCACACATTTTAGACTCCTATCAGAGGTTAAATGACTCTCTCCAAGCTTGCTTAGCTCCCTCACTAAATCCGATATCACTTCTCCAAAATATTTTCTCTTGACCATCTGTCTGTTGACATTGTAGATAACTCTAAGCAGTTCATTCAGTCTTGAGACTTCTGAAAAAAGTGATTTAAGCTCTTTTTCAGCCTCTCTTAGCGGAGTTACATCAACTGCGATGTGGATGATCTTTTTTAGCTCTCCATTCTCAAATATTGGCGTAGTTGTAACAACGAAGCTACCCCCTAAAGCTGGAATTTCCATCTCTCTCGTTTCAATCTTTCCACTCCTCAGCATTGAGAGCAATGGACAAACTTCAATCGGTTCTTCTGTTCCATGGAAGATCTTGTGGCATTTTTCTCCAAGAAACTCTTTTACTCCAATGATTTCAAGAATCTCTTTGGCTTTTCTGTTTGCATACAGTATTTCAAATTGAGGTGATAAGATCAAGACTGGATTACCAATCGAATCGAAAAGAGTTGCAAGCTCTAACTCGAGCATCTCTGAATGTTTTTTAAGTTCAACCGCTTGCACTCTTGCTCTTAAAAGAGCTTCGATTCTCTTCAAAAACTCTTTCTTCTCAATAGGGGTTCTCACAACTTCATCCACAAGCTCCCAGAGTTCATCTTCAACTTTACCTCTCGCCAACAATAGAATTGGAACGAAAATTCCAGACTTAAGTTTCTTTATCTCTTCCATTCTAAGTTTAAGCATCGCTTCATCTATGATCAGCAGATCAAAGCCTTTTGAAGAGATCTCGTATTTCTCCGACAGCAATTCCTCCACAAGCTTTCTATTCGATTTAACCGCGATCTCAATTTTGATCTTGGGCTTCATCTTTCAGGATAAATGTATTTTTATTCCTTCTTCGCCGATCTCAACTTTATGCCATCCCGGAATGAAATCACTGCCTCTCATCTTTCTCACTGAAATCTTAAAGCCTTCTTCATCTCTTTTCAGCTCAATTATGCCGTCCGCAACGTATTCCAGATCCTGATCAGGGATCTCCGAAATCGTTTCGGATGTGAAAAGGACTGTTGCGTCTTTAGAATTCAGAAACTTAAGAAAAGAAATCACTTGCCTTTTGTGGACAAAAGCATTTGGAACAAGCCTTCTAAACTCTGAGATCGAATCTATAAAAACCCTTCGAGGACTAATCTCTTCGATTTTTCTCGTGATCTCCTCGAAAATTCTCTCCCTCTCCACTTCTCCGGGATGGAATATGTCATACGAACTTCTATAGTATTCCGCACTTGGAGTTAAATCCAGGAATTCAACACCTTCAACTTCAAGAAACAACTTTTTTGAATTTTCTTTAATATATTCCGCCCTTTCCGTGAGAGTGATGAATAGAACTTTTTCACCTCTTTTAACTCCTTCAATGAGAAATTGAAGCCCTAAGATCGTTCTTCCAGTTCCACTCTCTCCTTTAATATAGTAAGCTCTGCCTTTGATAAAGCCTCCCATCAAGAGCTTGTCAAGCCCCTCGATCCCTGAAGAAACTTTCACAATAATAAATTGTTTTTTAAAGTTAAAAAGTTGTCGGAAAATAATTCGATTAAATCATAAAAATTAGGAGATCTACTTTGAAACTCTGATCTCGATCGTAGAAACGTTCAGTTTCTTTCCATCCTGCGATTCGATCTCTTCTGTATCAATCTCTATACCCTTCAACTTAAGCCCTGGAACAAATCTGTTTCTCACAATCTCAACCACATCTACCGCTCTGCTTATCGCTTTTCCGCGAGCTTTCACAACAACTTCCTTAGCTCCTTCGTTCAACTGAGTTATCGTTGCAAGAACGTAGTTCATCACAGGTTTTTTGCCCACTAAGATCACGTTCTCAGCCATAAGATCACCCTTTCGCCATAGACTCTCAAGATTTAAATTTTGCTCGAAAATAAATTTAAGTAATAAACATTACTATCTCTTTACAACTGGTAAGCTTCTTAGCCAGTTTAGATCAGGCAAATAAAGCTTTCTGAGGTCCTTCAAGCCGATCCTAAGCATTGCAAGTCTTCCAATCCCAAGTCCCCATGCAAGCACTTTTCCCTTGATCCCCAATGGCTCTGTTACCTCTTTCCTGAAAACTCCCGCTCCACCAAGCTCGATCCAGCCAAGTCCTTCTACGTAAACTTCCGGCTCAACGCTTGGCTCGGTGTATGGGAAATAACCAGGACGGAAGCGAACGTCTTCAAAACCCATCTTCGTGAAGAAAGTCTTCAGCAAGCCAAGAAGATGACTAAATCCAACTTCTTTGTCGAGCACAACTCCTTCGAGCTGATCAAATTCTGGAAGATGAGTTGCATCTATGCTCTCTCTTCGATAAACTCTGTCTATGCAGAAAGCCTTTTGCGGTGGCTCTGGATTCTTTGCGAGATATTTTATCGTCACTGCAGTAGTATGGGTTCTTAAAACAAGCTGTTTCGCTTTCTTTAAATCCCAAACTCCTTTCCAACCAGTTGAGCCTGTTTTCCATCCATTTTCATGTGTTTCCTTAACGTATTCAACATTCTCGTAATCGATTTCCTCATATCTGTCCAGGTAGAAAGTGTCCTGCATATCCCTTGCTGGGTGATCCTGAGGCTGGAATAAAGCGTCGAAATTCCAGAAGGCAAGCTGAACATAGTTACCCTTTATCTCCTTGAAACCCATGTCCAAGAAGATCTTTCTGCACTCTCTTATGATCCTCTCATAAGGATGACTCTTCCCACCATAGATCTCTGCGGATGGAATTCTTATATCGTATTTCAAGAATCTCTTCCCTTTCCAGCTACCAGAAATTATTTGATCTGGCGTAAGATCTGAAATAGCTTCTTTCAAATCCAAATCAGCTTTTTTTAGAATTTTAACCTGAAATGATTTTTCTTCAACCCTTTCGACAAGCTTACGCTTTTCGAGCACTTGAAGAACTTCTTCATCAACTTCTTCTCCATTAGCAAGCTTTTCAAGTGCTCTTCTTTCAACTAATTCAGGCTCTGCCAAAAGTCTTATTTTTCCTTCTTTAAGCTCTAAAACATTTTTTCTTCTCAACCATCCAACTGCGATCTGAAATTCGTTTCCAAGTTTCGATTTCAGCTCTTCCAAATCGCTACTCTCAGAAAGCATTTTCAAAAGCTTCTCTTCAGGAAAACCTTCCTTCAAGTATTTTTTACCCTCTTCACTAACTACATGTTTAATCTTTTTTACCTCATAAATCTCTAAAAATCCTTTTTCTTGCAGAAGGAAAATGGCTTTCATCACCGCATCTCTATTCATCTTTGCAAGGTTTGCGAGTTCATCTAAGCTGTAAACCTTGCCAACTTCAACATTGCGAAGAACTTCTGCCTCGAGCTTTGAAAGCATACTTCCAGTTTTCGAAAAGTTTTAAAGTGTTTCTACTAAATTATTGAAGGTGATGTTATGGAAAG
>JANXDV010000038.1 GCA_025058955.1 Archaeoglobaceae archaeon
CAATCGTTGCAATGCTAAAGCTTAGAAAGAGAGAAATTGAGCTTGACGAAGGCATAAGGCTTGAGTTCTTTGTTCTTTTCATTGCTTCTCTTTACTGCTTTTTAATTCCTCTCAAGGGCAATATTTCCCTGATCGATACAATCATCCTTGGCTCAATCTTCCTATTCTACGTCTATCTCGCCACAAAGGCTGAAAGAGAAGAATTTACAGCGGTTGGTGTTCCCGCTTATCTTTGCTGTTTTCCAACGAGAAAAAGAAGGGCTTCTGTTGTATTCCTACTTGTATTTTCCGCTTTTGTTATACTCATAAGCGTTGAAGCATTTGCAGAAGGTCTTGTCAAATCCGCAAAGATCTTTAGCATTGACGAGTTCTTAATGGTTCAGTGGATTGCTCCACTCGCAAGCGAATCTCCAGAGTTCATTGTAGCCATTTATTTTGTCAGAAAGCTACGCACAACCGCGAGCTTTAACACTCTTGTGTCCTCAAAGGTCAATCAGTGGACTCTACTCGTAGGCTGTTTAGCTTTGGTTTACAGCATCTCCTTAGCGAGTCCAAGTTCTCTACCATTGGACGACAGGCAGAGAGAAGAGTTTTTGCTCACCGCAGCGCAATCTTTAATGGGTGTGGCAATCATAGTCAATTTAAGATTGGGCATATTGGAAGCTTTGGCTCTTCTTGCTCTATTTCTGGCTCAATTCATTTATCAAAGTGTAGAGACACGTTATTTACTTAGTTTCATTTACATCCTCATTTCTATTCCATTGTTGTTCCTCCATAGACACGATGTTGTTAAAAGCTACCAATTCGTTCTAAAACTTTTAATAGCAAAGCGTTAAGATTAAATACTTTCTAACATTTTAATCTTAAGGTGGTCTCATGGGGATACTTGAGAGGTTTAAGAGCAAGGAAAGAGATATTATGGAAGATTACGAAGAACTCGATTTAGGGCAATATGAGGCAGAAATAAGCGAGAAAGCTTCAGTGCTAATCAAAGTAGCAGAAATAACAGGTTTAAATGAAATTCCTAGGATAAAAAAGGAGATCTACGACGGAAACATAATAGTAGCGGATGTCGCATTCATAAAGCACGACAAATTAACACTTGATCGAATATTGAAGGACTTGAAACAACTCACAGAGGAGATCAATGGCGATATCGTTGGTCTTGGAGAAGAATACGTCATTATAACTCCAACAGGCATAAAAGTGGACAGGGAGAAGATCAGAGGAAGTAAATGATCCCTTGTCCAATTTGTGGCAGAGAGCTTAGGCTTATTGTAGATACTTACGAAGCTCCTTTTTTTGATAAAATACTTTTAACTTCTATTTCCTGCGAATGTGGATTTAAACATGCGGACTCCATAGTTTTAGGCGAAAAAGAGCCATCAAGATATAGAATTAAAGCAAACAGAAGAAATCTGTTTACAAAAGTTATCCGCTCAACTTCTGGAACGATCAGAATCCCAGAAATAGGGGTTTCAATAGAGCCAGGACCTGCAAGTCAGGCTTTTATAACAAACCTTGAGGGTGTTCTTTGGAGAGTTGCAGAAGTTGTAAAAACCGCAATGAAGTGGAATGAGAGTGATGAGGAGAAAGTCAGGAGATGTGAATGGATCCTTGAAAGAATAAATGGTGTTATAGAAGGGGATGAAGAGTTAACCATAATTCTCGAAGATCCTTTTGGAAATAGCTTAATTCTTTCTGAAGAAAGCTTTAGAGAAAGACTTTCAGAAATGGAAACGAAAGAGTTGAAGAGTGGTTTGACGGTTATAGAACTTACAGGATTCAGCGAGGAGGAGATTTCTCGGCTTTAATTTCTTCCAATTCTATTTCAAGTTCTTTATATCTCCTCTCCATTTCCTCCTTTAACTTCTCCTCAGAAACTCCATAAAGAACTTCGAGCTCAACCATTCTCTTAGCCTTCTTATATTCCGCATAGATTTTCCCAATCTCCTTTAGGAATTCCGTAAGCTTTTCGGGACTTAGAATTATCAAAGCTATTATTGCAATGAATATAAGCTCTTCAAATCCAAGCATCATGAATGAATAGAGGTGAAGTTTATTTTATTTTCGTGAAAATCTGGATTGATTGTCTATAGCACACAATTTTTTTATATCCCTCCACTTTAACTCTAACCATGAAGCTTGTCGGCTTGGATATTGGAACGAATTACACCAAGCTCACCTCCGATGGTAAGAACGTGCTGATGTATCCATCAATCGTTGCTTACGGAGAAGAAAAGGATTGGTCTTTGAAAGGTGAAACAAAGGGGATCTATGTAGGAGATCAAGCGCTTTCGATCATAGGAGCGGTTGAGGGTGTGGAGCTCTACAGACCTATTCAGGACGGAAGAATAATTCACACCTCGTTTATGGAACTTGCAAAATACGGACTGAAAAAGCTAAACATTGAACCTGAGGTTGTTGCAACAGGCTTACCAGTAAAATCTTCGAAGAAGGAAAGAGAAGAGTTGAAATCTCAGCTTGAAAAAGAACTTAAAACGAGAGTTCTCGTTTTTCCAGAGCCTGTTGGAACCTTAGCTTCGATGGGTATTGATACTGGTGTCTGCATCGATATAGGCTTCGGCACTACAGACATAATTGTTCTCTCTGAAATGGAATACCTAAGAGGGGACACGATGCTCACAGGTGTTGACAAGCTCTATGAAAGTCTCGAAGTTTTGATCAGAGACAGGATAGGGATCGCTGTCTCTCCAGAGGAGATGACAAAAATGCTATTAAACGAGAACTATTCAGTAGGCAGAGTCAGAAGTGGTAAGAAGGTTTCAGTTAGGAGAGAAGAAGTCTTAAATGAATATGAAAGAATAATGAAGCTCTGGGCAGACAAAATAATAAACAAAACAAAGACTTTGCTTGAAGGATTATCTACGATGCTCTTGGAGAACTTCGTTGTCACTGGTGGTGGAGTGTTGCTTCCAAAAGTCTTTGAAACCTTGCAAGAGGGCTTTAGCGATATTGGAGAAATAAAAAGACCTGAAAATCCAATGACGAGTAACGCGATGGGCTACTATGCCCTTGCAAAAACTTTTTTAGAGAAGCTGGAGGCAGAGAAAAAAGTTGAAGAGAGGGTCGTGGAGACAAAGGTTGAAGTAAAAGTTGAAGAGAAAGTAGAAAGAGTAGATGAAGAGAAAGAGAAGAGGGATAAGAAAAGGAGGACATGAGGCTAATAATCGATCTTCCACCCGAGATTGAGGATCTTTTGATTGAAAAAGCTGAAGAAGCGAATATATCCCCACAAGAGTTAGTTTATAAACTAATAGAGTGGTATTTTACTAAAAAGAAGACAGATTCCTCAGAATCACGAGAATTCATGAATGCTGTTAACGAAATAGCCACTGAGAAAGTAAACAATTGCAAATATAGTGATGGAGCATACTGTTCTCTCGAAGCTCTCGAAGACATATTTTCTGATGTAGAGCCAAAGAAGATCTCGAAATACAGATGCCTATTCTGCGTTTACTACGTAGACAAGAGAAAAGAGAAAAGAAAGGCGGAGATAGCAGATCTAAAAATTCATGAAATAGCGAAGCTTTCCGCGAAATATCTTTTCGAACTCTATGGGGACAAGCTTGGATACAGACCAAAACCAGTTGGAGTGCAGACTGGAGTGAAGCCTGAAAAAATTGAGAAACTTCTTGATTGGTGAGCCTAACTATAAAAATTCCTTTCTAACATTTCTATTAAGTTTATAGGCGTCTATTGAATATGGAGGTTTTTTAAGAAAATTTGTAGTCCCCTTTTGTGTTTAGATGATTTTATTGGATGGAATTCTTTAAGAAGCTTGGGGTTATGAGCAAAACATGCGAGGGGTTGTAAAAATAATAAACCCATACGATGCAGGAGTTTTTCCTGAGGGAGATGTTATACTACTCAGCTCAAATGAGAATCCCTATGAGCCAAGTGAAGAGGTTAAGAAGGCATATTTGGAATCCTTGCAGAAGATCAACAGATATCCCGACACTTCCTATCCAGCGCTAAAGAAGGCTATAAGCGAGTATTTAAATGTGGAAACAGAGAATATAGCGGTAGGATGTGGTTCCTCAGAACTCATTTCGAGGGCTTTTGATGTTCTTGTAGAAGAGCTTGACAAAGTCGCAATTCCTATGCCCTCATATTCGCTCTATCTAACCTACGCTATGCTTAGAAATTCTTCTCTACTTTTACCAATTTTCAAAAACTACGCTTTGAGTTCAGATTTTTTTGAAGACGAAAAACCGAAGCTTTCGATCATCTGCTCCCCCAATAACCCCACTGGAAACGTAGTGGATAGAAAGATCGTTGAAAGAATTGCAGAAAGTTCAGAATACATTCTGATCGATGAAGCTTATGCTGAATTCACGAAAAAAAACCTTTTGGATTTAATCCATGAATTTGAGAACGTCATAATTCTAAGAAGTTTTTCAAAATTCTTTGGTCTCGCTGGAATGCGAGTAGGTTATGCTATTGCGAGAAAGGAAATAGTAGAGGCTTTAGAGAAAGTTAGACTCCCCTTTGCAATTCCCACACCCAGTGTTGCGACCGCAATTTCCGCAATAAGATCTCTGGACTACTACATCCAGCTTAGAGAGAAGATCATTGAGGAAAGAGAAAGGGTGTTTTCCGAGCTTAAAAAACTTGGATTTGAAGTTTATCCTTCTGAAACAAATTTTCTCTTGTTTAAAGCTAAGAAGGCTGTTTTTGAAAAATTTCTTGAGAATAAGATCGTCGTTAGATACCTAAACGGTTTAATAGGATTAGAAGGTGAATTCATAAGAGCTACGATTGGTAAAAAGGAGGAGAACGATAAACTGCTCAGAATTTTAGAGAGTAGCATAGCCTCTGCATAACAAGTAAATCCCTGCGAATTCCGGAATTTCAACAGTTTCTCCTTGAAAGAGATCCAACTCCTCCTCTCCAATCTTCAACTTTATTCGATTAAGAACTCTCAATTTCATTCTATCTTCTCCAAAAGCGACCGCATCTCGAAGTGGATCGAATGAGTCGAGATCCTCAACCCTAACAACCTTAAGTCCGGTTTTTCCGTGAAGAGTTCCTGGCATCCTTATGAGTCGCTTCACATCCGCGGTAACTGGGGCATCTATGTGGATCCTAAACTTTTCAATTAGCTCAGTTGGATTCTTCAGCTCTCTCAAAAGTTCCTTTCCTTCCAGCTTTTTTTTCTTCCTCAAATATGTGCTCAATCTAATTGCGATGTTTGAATCAAAGATCTTCTTCTTTTGGAGTATTATAGGACTGTTTATCATTATATAGTCTACTATTTCTCTTCTTTCTGCAGAATCGAGCTTTAAAAATTCTTCTTCACAAACATGGATGTGATATCCACGAGCACCTGAGAAGAAGACTTCAGCCTCTTTTATACCAAAGTCAAGCTTCAAAACTTGCAATAGCTTCTTAACTTCCTTCTTTGCAACTTCAAGAGCTTTCTCCATCGAATTCGATGTTAAAGGCAGATGATCTGCGTCGATGTCGAATATAAGATCTGCACCAAGCCAGTGCTTTTCTTCCATCCTCTCTTTTTCGGGATTTTGGTAGTATGCAGAAGAATAATAAACGTGTGCGGGAACGTTTAAAGTTACATAGCCCCTAAAATCTTCCTCTGAGGTGAAGGAAATGTGTCTTTGCATTATAAACTCTGGAAAGGTTTCAAATGGAACAAAAGCGAATTCCCTTCTTTCAAAACTGTTTGGTAACTTTATTTTAGTCTTTCTATAATATTCA
Organism: Archaeoglobaceae archaeon; assembly: GCA_025058955.1. Taxonomy (GTDB): domain Archaea; phylum Halobacteriota; class Archaeoglobi; order Archaeoglobales; family Archaeoglobaceae; genus WYZ-LMO2. Next base: position 5,740 of record JANXDV010000038.1, read on the forward strand.
CGGAACTTTTTTATCAAAAACTGCTTTGCTTCCATAAATAGAAGTTCAAACCTTTGTAATTTACCAGCTTTCCATCAAAGAGATCTCCGTAGAGAGGTTTAATTATGCAGTCCGCCTTTAATTTTATTGCGAGAGCTCGAATGTAATTAAAAAGCTCTGTTGGTGGACGAATAGAGTAAATGAGCTCCACTCCTCTATAAATCTCCAAATTCGGATTTCTAATGTCATCTATGTAAAAGTCGACCTTTGTATGCACTTTCCTCACATCAGTCGCAATTACTTTGACTCCAAGAGAGGCTAAAAGTTCTGCAACCGCTGTATAATTGCCAATCCCAATCTCTGCAACTCTCCGATATCTCTCTGCAATGAACTCCGCAAGTTGAAGCATTATCTTAATATTCTCTCCGGAAGTATAAGTTTTTGTGCAAGTCATAATCAGAGAATACTCTACGAAGGATTTTAAAGAGGTTCTTGAGATCGATCGGGAAGCATTTAATCCAAGAAATCCCTCATTTGACATGTATGTATACTTAACTTATGGAAACGACATATTCGTTGCGGATATAGGCAATAAGATCGTGGGTTATGTCGTAACGATGGATTTGGATCAAATTAGGGGTAAGATCGTCTCAATCGCTGTTAGGAAGGAATTTAGAGGTAGTGGTATAGGAGAATACCTGATGAAAAGAGCGATCGAAAGATTGAAAGAAAAGGGAAAAAAGGAGATCTCCCTTGAAGTTCGTGTGTCCAACAATGTTGCCCAGAACCTATATGAAAAGCTCGGTTTTAAAATAGTGGAAACTATTCCAAACTACTACAGCGATGGCGAAGACGCTTACTACATGGTGCTCAGTCTCAGCGAACAATGAGCTTTGGAGTGTTAAACGCCTCCCTTAGCCTTGGATTTTGTGAGAGCTTCTCAGGATTGCTATTTTTTAAAATCTCAGAAATTCCCCTGCAAAGAAGCAAGACTGCCTTCTTATGATCCGCTTTGCTTCTGTTCACTTGCACAGGACTTATTCCAAGGCTCTCATAGGCTTTAAAATGCCCATTTGCTAAACCCGCGTTCTCTAAAATTCTCTTTACATTAAAGAGCACCAAGTGCAATACGAGCACTTCTTCTTTTTGCATCACTATTCACTGAGATAGTATCTATAAAAACTTTTCTCTCATCATTGAAAAAATTTTACATGTTTAATTTTCTTATATAAGTATAAATCATTATTGAGATCTCATCCACCAGAGATCACGCGGACGACTTTTATCTCTCCCTCTTCTGCAAACTCGTCTAATGGAATCGGAGACGAATTTCTAAGCAAGATTACAGTTTCAGGATTTATTTTAAGGATTTTCTCCAAGATCTCCGAATATCTCATATCTTTTTCGATTTCCAACTCTTCTTCTTTCTTCCCAAAGCCGATGAAAATGAATTTAAGCTTCATTCATCTGGCAAAATTTCTTTTGAGAGTTCTTTTATATTTCCTCCTTTCTCTACCTTGAGCTCTTGGACATTCTCTTCAAGCATTTTTTCATCCTTACTCAAAATTTTCTTTAGACCTTTCTTCTTAAATTTTCTCCAATCAAACCGCCTCATCTAACCACCTACTTCTCATTCAGATTTTTAGTAGAAAAACCTTTTGCTAAAAATTTATAATTTCAAATCGCAAATTAGATCTCTCCTTTCATTCTCTCAAGTCTTCTTCTGATCTGCGCAAGTTCATCCTTCGTAACAGTCACCCTTGCTCCAACTTCTCTCAACTCTCTGTTCAAGTTTCTGATCTTGATCAACTGGACTATGTTGAGTATTAGACTAATGATGAGCAGAAAAACAAGAGTAATACCGAATAAATCCTCGAACATAACTTCACCTCTTTCTTCTGAATACTTTCAACATCTTTGAAATTGCTCCTTCCTTTTTAGCTTGAGCAACTGTAACTCCCTTCTTTTTACCTGCTACAGCATAAGCCAGCTCTTTTATTGCTATTGAAGCTGGAGAGTTTGGAGCACTGAGAATTACAGGCTTACCGAATGCTGCAGACTTTCTAACCTCTGGATCTTCTGGAATTACGCCAATAACTCTTGCTTCAAGAATTGCTTCAATTTCACTTTTTGCCATGTCTATACCCCAACCAGTCAATCTGTTTATTACCACTCCAAGTGTCTTCGTCCCCAATCGCTCCGCTACGATCTTCGTCTTTAATCCATCTGTTATAGACGCTATCTCAGGATTCACAATTAGAAGAAGTTCTTGAGAGGCAGCAATTGCTATTACCGCGCTTCTCTCAAGCCCTGCTGGGGCATCAAGAATTAAAATATCCGTGCTACCGATTATTCTTGTTAGAACTTCTTCGAGTTTTTCAGGATTTGCTTTTCTTAGTCCTTCTAAGCTAATACCAGCGGGAATTACTTTAACTCCACCTGGTCCAACGTAAATTGCCTCCTCAATTCTTGCTTCACCCGCAAGAACGTTTTGCAAAGTAACAGGCAATCCTTCCATTCCAAGAATTAGCTCCAAATTTGCCATTGTTATATCTGCATCCACTATGGTAACATCATATCCTAACTGTGTTAAAGCTATTCCAAGATTTGCTGTGATCGTTGTTTTTCCAGTGCCTCCTTTTCCAGAAGCAACAGTTATTGTCCTCGCCATTCACTCACCTTCTGATTATGATTATGACATAACTACTATTTAAAGTTTCTGCTACCTTTATTCTACAAAAAAAGATATCGTTATATATACCTTCGCATACTAACCCCAAAAAATTCTGGTGGTGCTATGGTAGTGGTTGAGCTTATATCGGGCAGAACTCTTGATCAAGGAGCGACGGTTGAAGAAAAACTGACTGAAGAATATTTTAGAGCTGTGAATTATATTGAACTCAGTGAAGAGGATTTTAGAGCTCTTGGACTTAAAGAAGGGGACAAAGTCAAAGTAAAAACAGAATTTGGTGAAGTAGTCGTCTTTGCAAAGCTTGGAGACTTGCCAAAGGGCTTGGCTTTCATTCCCATGGGTCCATATGTAAACATGGTGATCGATCCTGAAACCGATGGAACTGGAATGCCTCAGTTTAAGGGTGTAAAGGCAAGAATTGAGAAGACTGATGAGAAGGTTAAAACAGTTAAAGAACTCCTGGAGGCGATTTAAATGGAGGACGTTGTCTGCACGTTCTGCGGAAGTGTATGTGATGATGGAGAATTTGATGTTGAAAAGAGGAAAATTAAGAGATTTTGCAGACTTGGAAGCAGTAAATTTGCTGAAAAGGAAAGAATAAAGGCTCCAATGGTGGATGGGAAAGAAGTGAGTTATGAAGAAGCGATTGACAAGGCTGTCGAGATCCTTGTTAATGCAAAAAAACCTCTGCTCTATGGCTGGGCTTCTACTGTTAACGAGGCTATAAGACTTGGAGTAATCCTTGCTGAAAAACTCGGAGGAGTTTACGATCAATGTGCAAGCGTCTGCCATGCTCCAGGCGTTCTTGCGGTGATCGAAGAAGGTTTACCTGGAGCGACGCTCGGTTCTATAAAGAACCGTGCGGATGTCGTTGTCTTTTGGGGAGCAAATCCTGCGGAAGCGCATCCAAGACATGGATTGAGATATAGCATCACAGCTAAGGGAATTCTTGTGAAAGATAGGAAGCAGAGAAAAGTTATCGTCGTAGATGTTCGACCAACAAAAACTGCAAAGATGGCGGACATATTCGTTCAGATCAAACCAGGTTCAGATTATGCTCTCTTCTCCGCATTAAGAGCGATAATAAGTGGTAGTGCGGATGTTGTGCCAAACGAAGTTGGAGGAGTGGCAAAAGAGAAGTTGATAGAGCTTGCGGAGATCATGAAAAATGCGAAATATGGTGCGGTTCTTTATGGCTTAGGAGTTTCGCAGTCAAGAGGGAGAGATAGAAACGTCGAAAATGCTATAAAGTTAATTCAGCTTCTAAACAGAACTACTCGTTGGGTAATTTGGCCAATGAGAGGGCATTATAATGTTGTAGGTGCTGGAGAAGTTCCAGCTTGGGAAGTTGGTTATCAGTATGCAATCGACTTCAGTAGAGGCTATCCTCGCTTCTCTCCTGCAGAATTTTCAGCTGTGGAGGTATTAAAGAGAAGAGATTG
>JANXDV010000039.1:0-259 GCA_025058955.1 Archaeoglobaceae archaeon
GCATGTGCGGGGATCTTTGTGCGATTAGGCTCGTTGAAAAATATGTTGAAAAAGGATAATTTAATGTGGATTAACCGTATATCCCTGCGCTTTTAGGTCCTCAAGCATTCTCCAATTAATGGGAAAACATGCGTTGTGGCTTTTGAACCAAACGGTAAGTAGAGACGGTTTGTCTGGGATTATGTAGTATCTTTCAAATAGATTGTGTTTTTGCCCTCATTAGATCCTCGCTGAACTGATCTCCAACCACAAGTCCAAC
>JANXDV010000039.1:269-9612 GCA_025058955.1 Archaeoglobaceae archaeon
TCAAGCTCAGAAAGAACTGTGATGAATGGAACTTTGGCCTTTTATGCAGTAATAATATCCATCAACACTTTTGATGGCTTCAAAATCAGCGTATTGTGCAAATGTTGGAGTATATACCGCATCCAGTTCCACGATAGTTAACAAGCCATACATCATAACCCTTTTTCCAGAGGTAGTAGGCAAGACTGTAATAAAGCATCGGATCTTTTTGAATTCTTCGATCATTTTTTGCCCAATCTGGAAGCTTAGATGGTAGTTGGGGCTTATAGTAACCTTTTAGAGTTTCAGGAGTGTGATGTAAATATTCTGCCATATTTAGAGTAACCCCCGAAAATAACCCAATCGGCTGAGAACCCTCATTGGTTTCTCACCTAGGGGAGCATATCTCAGCAACTTTATATTCACTCCATCTTCTTTTCCTGACTATATAACTCCTAACTTCTCAAATGGGCAATCTGCAGAGACAACTCCAATGACAGTGTAGATTAAAATCGCTCCCAACACAAAACGCATCATGAAAAATGGAGAATCATCATCGATCGAAACGCAATCATGAAATATCTGAAGCAAAGCTAAGCACACATGGGTAGCACTATCGCAGAAAAAATTCTTTCTAAAGCCAGTGGAAAAAATGTTAAGGCAGGAGATTTTGTATTCGCAAATATAGATTTAGCAATGATCCACGATATTACCGCTCCCCTTGCAATAAAGGCTTTTCAAGAAATAGCTGGAGAAAAAGCGAAAGTTTGGGATCCGAAAAAGGTTATAATGGCTTTTGACCATCAAGCTCCTGCAGATAGCGTTAAATCCGCTGAGAATCAGAAAATGCTCAGAAACTTTGCAAATGAGCAGGGAATTTTGAACTACGATATTTGCGGTGGAATTGCTCATCAAATCATGGTTGAAAACCATGTTGAGCCGGGAATGCTTGTTGTTGGTGCTGATAGTCATACATGCATGTATGGTGCTCTTGGAGCATTTGCAACTGGAATAGGCTCAACAGACATGGGCTGTGTTCTTGCAACTGGAAAGCTATGGTTTAAGGTTCCAGAAAGCATAAGGTTTGAGATCTTTGGCAAACTCGAGAAGTATGTTTATGGCAAGGATATAGTTCTAAGGATCATAGGAAACGTTGGAGCGGAAGGGGCAAATTATAAGGCTTGCATTTTCAGTGGAGACGTTGTTAAAAAGCTCTCCATGGCAGATCGGTTGACTATGTGCAACATGGCGATAGAGATGGGGGGAAAAACTGGTATTGTGGAGCCTGACAAAGTTACTCTTCGTTTTCTGAAAGAGATGGGAAGAGAATTCAAAGGGGAATTGTTGAAAAGCGATGAGGATGCGAATTTCGAGAGAATGGAGCTTGAAGTTAGTGGCATGGAACCACAAGTTGCAATTCCACATAGAGTTGACAACGTCGTAGGGATCTCGAAGGTTAAGGGTGTAAAGGTTGATCAAGTCTTCATAGGCTCTTGCACAAATGGAAGATATGAAGATCTTAAGATCTCCGCAGAAATTCTGAAAGGTGAAAGAGTTGCAAAGGGTGTAAGGCTGATCGTGATTCCTGCGAGTAGAAGAGAATACATGAGGGCTTTGAAAGATGGTCTAATAGAGACCTTTGTTGAGGCGGGAGCAATAGTTGAATTTCCCTCTTGTGGACCTTGCATGGGTGGGAGCTTTGGGCTTATAGCGAGTGGTGAAGTTAGCGTTTCAACCTCGAATAGAAACTTTGTTGGCAGACAAGGAAGTCCGGAAGGTAAAATTTACCTCGTCAATCCAGCGGTTGCAGCAGCAACTGCGATCTATGGAGTCTTAACAGATCCAAGAGAGATTTAAAAAAATTTTTAATTCCTTCCTCTCCGATCTGCAAATTTTGCAGATCTGCAAAAAACTCTTATCTTTTCTCTCTTGGCATGCAAATTATCTCCTTAATCTGAATGTCGAAGAAGTTGTTCATGTGAGCGGGTCTTAATACCACCGCTGTATCTGCCCCCCTCGTTTTTCCACCAATCGCAACAACTTCTGCTATTGGAATTGCTCCACTGTCAGCTGCCATTACAGCTATTTCCACACAAACTTTCAAGCCATGACCAAATAGGGAGCGCAGAGCTTCAGCAATCGCTTCAACCCTGCTAACTCCGCCCAGCTTTCTCGATATGCTCCTCTCAATACCTGAGAGCACATGCGATTGTCTAACGATTGTTGCCCCCTTGCTCTTCAGAAGTTCCTCAGTTTCCCGATCCATCGTGTTCTTCCCTTCTTCCATGAAGCCTGTGTGATATGTAACCACGACAAGCTTCAAGTCTTCGCTGAGATATTTCAAAGCCTTCTTTGCTGTCTCTCCATAAGAAGAGGCAACAACGATGTGCTTTATTCCAAGCTCCTTTGCTCTTTCAACTGCAAGTTTTAGCGTTGTTTCTGTATTCTCAGCTCCAGGCTTTTCAAAATACCAGATCTTTTTCTCAATCAAGTAAACCACCCAAAGATGAATGCAAATGAGAGTAACATTAATATTATGGTCAAAATTAATGCCACGATCGCAAGCCTCGTTTCACCAAAAACGATTGGCAAGGGACCTATTAAAACAACTCCACCATATTTCTTCTCCACCCTACTCTCTTCTTTAAATTCAGGCAATTTCTCTGGAAGTCTTTCTTCTTTCTGAAATAATGTCAAAAAGACCAAAAAGAGACCTATTAGCATTAAAATTAAACCTAAAAGCCAGATCATCTCCCCCACCTCATAATTTGAATTAGAATTAAGATGAGAACGCTTAACAAGAGTAGAAAGATCGCTAAACCCACATCGCTGGATACAACAAAAGGAAATGGACCAATCAGCACAACCGCTCCGTATGAAATACTCTGGAAACTGGAGAGAGAAATCAAAGCGATCCCGATAAACAAGAGCGCTAATCCAGGGAATAATTTTCCAAGATCCATGTTGAGAGTAGGTTTGGGGTTATAAGTCTATTTCCTAAGGACAAACAAGAGTGCCAAAGAAAGAATTGAGAGAAGCAATTCAAATCCCGGAGATCTCTCTTCGGGTGTGATCTGCTGATCTATTTCCGTTTCGTTCAGTATCTCTGAGATCCACCTACAAGGAGAAAGTCCGTCAACTCTCAGCGAGTAGAAGCGATCTCCAGAGATCTTGTGCTGATCTTCCAATGGGAGATAAGTAAAAAATTGCTTCGGATACTTTTCCCTTATCTCTTCTGTTAATTTAAGAAGTTTAGCTCTGTAATCCTCAGGAGAATATCCCTGAAACCCCTGGGCTATTACTGTGTCATACTGGTCCTCAAAAAGAGCAAACTTACAGTCTTCACACTTTTCGAGAGCATATTCCACAAATCTCAAAAGATCTTTTCCCAAAACATAATCCAATGCTTCTTCAGGAAAATTCTTCAATGAACCCCAACGCTCTATAACGTTGCTCATTCTGAATGGACTCGAAACGTTAGCTTCGATTCCTGGTCCAGCATCACTTATCCCGACCACTGGCTTCTTAAAAATATCTTTTGCAGTGTAAAAATGCAATATAGCTCCAAAACCACCTGCAGAAGAACCTGCAACTACGATTTTTTCAAAATTGGATTGATTTGCCCACCGCATTGCTACAATCGCATTGACGTAGCCAACATGATAAACTACTTTTTCGCCCTGAGTGCTGTAATACTTAACGACTCTATTGCCCATATGCACGTCACCTGTTGAATAAGGCACCAAAATCATCGTCCAATTTCTGAATGGGTTTAATGGATTATTTACGTCAAAGATCCCATATCTGTAAAGTAGTGGTGCTAATATATTTGGGTAAAGTGTTATAATAGTTCCGGAGGGATAAGGTTGGCATGTGTTAAAGTCGAGACATGCTCCCCCTGCTTCAAGATATAGTAGAAGTTTATTTTCACTACCCCTCCTAAGAAGAATGAATGTATCAGTTCCTGCTCCACCAACACATGGTTTTGGCATTTTTATCCATTCCCAATTTATCCCGTCTTTTGGATTGTCGATAGGAAAAGAATCCAAAGGTGGAAGATCTTTAAGCTCGACTTTGAAGGGATCCACATAAACTGGAGCGAGGATCTCGAAGTCTATGACTGAAGTGTTTAAATTTCTCTCATTATTCCTCTCATCGATCTCTTTTACTACTCCCTCGACGTCTGCAACTGCACGTAGAACAAATTGACCAGAAATTTGAGGAACTCCGAAATACTCAAGCGTTCTAGTCTCTCCTGGAGCAAGATTTTCAACATTTCGAGTGCCAACAAGTATACCATCAAAAAATAAAGATTGCTCTGTTTTTAGACCTGCAATATAAAGATCAGGTTGAGCCAATGCTACGGAGATCGAAAACAACGAGGAAGATTAAATAGATGCATGTGAAATGTGCTCAGATCTCTTAAAAATTTTGCTCTTCGCTATTGGAGATCTCAAAATTCAATCTTCCTTCATTAAACTACAAAAGCATTTATCAATAAATTCAAATACTGTGAAAAAATGCTACCTGTATGGAGTTCGGAACTGTAGGTCCAACTTTTCCACCAATTAGTGAAGCTCCGAAAACTGCAAAAAGGCTTGAGGAAAAAGGCTATGATGCTTTGTGGTTCGCAGATCACATTCTTGGTTGGTATCCGCACGAGATCTGGAAAGAGACACCTTTTGCAATGCGATATCCATCTTGTCACATGTTCTACGAAGCTTTTTGCTCGATCTGCTACACCGCACCCTTTACACAGAAAATAAAGTTTGGGGTCTCTGTTACCGAGATCATAAGAAGGCACCCAGTTGTGATGCTACAGCAAGCGGTCACAGCGGATCATGCTACTAACGGCAGATTTATCCTCGGAATTGGAGCGGGAGAAGCGGAGAACATAGTTCCTTATGGTATAAGCTTCGAGAATCCAGTGGCGAAGCTTGAAGAAGCTCTAAAGCTCATAAAGCTCATGCTCTCTGCGGATTATGGGGAGAAGATCAACTTCCAAGGAAGGTTTTTTAAATTTGAGGATGCCGTATTTGACTTAAAACCAGTAGGAAAGTTTCCAATATGGATTGGAGCTCATGGAAACAAGATGTTGAAGTTAACAGCAAAATACGGCGATGGTTGGCTTCCTTCGACCCTTCCACCAGAAGTCTATGCTGAAAGAATGGAAAAGCTGAATAAATTCGCAAAAGAAGAGAAGAGAGAGCCAGAGGAAATTAAGAAAGGAATTTTCGTTAGCGTTGTTGTTGATGAAAAAGAGGAGGAGGTTCAAAGGCTTCTCAGAACGCCGATCCTGAAGATCCACTCTCTCCTGATGCCTTCAGAGTTTTACGAAGCTATGGGATACAAGCATCCATTTGGCAAATTCTATGGACTTCTTGACTATATACCAACGAAGTATAACAAACAGCAAATAATGGATGCAATTAGCAAGATCCCCGACGAGATCTCGAAGATCGCTTTCGTAAGCGGGACCCCAGAGCAGATCGTGCAAACATTCGAAAAATTCGAGAAGATCGGAGTTGAACACATAGTCCTTTGGAATCTCACATATTTCGGAGACGTCACCAAGATCAAAACCTCCTACACACTATTGGATGAGATCTTAGAGCATTTTAAGTAAAATTTTATTCTTTTTATGCAATTTTTTGTTAAGCCAATTGGTATAATAAGATCCCCTTTCAAAGATCCGGAATCCGCTCCAAATCAGGGAAGGTTCTGCGATGAGATCTTTGAGATCGAGATCTTTCCAGAATTTGCTGAAGGTTTGAAAGATCTTGAAACTTGCACTCATCTTATCGTGCTTTATTGGCTCGATCGAGCCAATAGAGACTTACTTATCGCCATACCTCCGCATGACAACAAAGAACACGGTGTTTTTGCAACAAGATCGCCGAACCGACCAAATCCAATAGGCTTCTCAGTCGTAGAGCTTCTTGAGCGAAAGGGAAGATTTTTAAAGGTAAAAGGACTTGATGCAATCGATAATACCCCTGTTATAGATCTCAAACCGTATTCTTCCGCCTTAGATTGTGTTGAAAATGCAAAGATAGGTTGGTTTGAAGACAGCAAAGTTTAAATGACAGAATTCGAAGAGGCTAAAAATGTATGAAATTCGATGTCGTGATCGTTGGTGCTGGTCCTGGAGGGATGTTCGCAGCATACAAACTCGCTGGAAGTAAAAGTGTGGCGATTTTTGAAATGGGAAGAGATATATCCAAAAGAAAGTGCCCGAGCGATCTTTCGCAGAGCTATTGCAAAAAATGCAATCCCTGCAATATCACTTCTGGCGTTGGTGGAGCGGGTGGGCTTTCTGATGGAAAATTGAATTATGTTAATCCTAATTACCCATCAAGCTTTACAGTTGGGGGAGATTTTGAATTTCTAAGTCCTGATTATTTGATCGAAAAAATGAATGAAGTAGATGAAATCTTCTCAGCTCATGGAGTTTCTGGAGAGCTATATGGTGAAGACGAGGCAAAATTGGAGAAATTTCTTAAGGATGCAAATGCAGCGGGAATAGAATTTGTCCCCCTTAGACAGAGACATGTTGGAAGCGATGAATTGCCGAAAGTGATCAAAAGTCTTGAAGAGTCTCTTAAAAAGAAAGGCGTAGAGATCTTCACTCAAAAAACTGTGGTGGACATAGATCCAGAAAATAAGATCGTAAAGACCAATAAAAGAGAGAAGTTTGAATACGATAAGCTCATAATTGCAGTTGGAAGAAGTGGATCAGACTGGCTTGAAAAATGGGTGAAGAAGTATAAAATCGAAGTTGCAGAGAATTCCAAAGCCATAGATGTTGGTGTTCGAGTTGAAGTTCCCGCATCGATCATGGATGACATCACTTCTACGATCTACGATCCAAAGCTTAGAGTGATAACGAAGAGGCATGATGACTACATGAGAACCTTCTGCACTTGTCCAAGGGGTTGGGTTATAAGAGAAGAATATGGAGACTTTTGCCTCGTCAATGGACACAGTAAGGCAAAGGAGAAGTCGAGTAACACAAACTTCGCTTTACTTGGGCACTATGCTTTCACCGAACCATTTGATGAGCCTAATGAATGGGGAAGAGACCTTGCGAGGATCACTACTAAGCTTGGCGGAGGAAATCCAATTCTTCAGAGACTTAAAGATCTTAGACTGGGGAGAAGGAGCACAGAAAGCAGAATAAGAAGCAACAGACTCGTCCAGCCAACCTTGAAGACCGCAATTCCAGGAGACATATGCTTAGCTTATCCAGGCAGAGTAATTGATGACATCGTAGATGCACTTGAAAGGCTTGACAAAGTTATTCCAGGGGTTGCGGATGATTCAACACTTCTCTATGCTCCAGAGGTAAAATTCTACTCGTTGAAGCTCAAAGTAGACGAGGGTATGAGAACAAACATTCCACACATTTACGCGATTGGCGATGGAGCGGGAATAAGCAGAGGAATTGTGGGTGCTGCGGTAACTGGATTGATTGCAGCTGAAAGCATTTTAAAAGATAAGGATTAGCTATGCACTACGACATTCGAGAAGTTGAAGCTGAAAGCTTAACGATTACGCTTGAAAACGGTGCCATTGAAAAACCTAAGCTGACGCACTTTCATTCAAAAAGCTTTAGAGTTCTGAAAAACGGATTTTGGGGAGTTTTTGAAGGACTTGTAGACGATGCAGAAGGATTGAGTTATGCGGAGAAGAACGCGATATGGAAGGGTGACGTGGAAATCTTGGAAGTAAATTCGAATGGGAAATTTAAGTTAAAGCCGAAGATCGACCCAAGAGATCTTAGTATTGAAGAAAAAATGAATTTTCTTAAAGAAATCGACAAGCGCATTTCTACTTCAATAAGAAGGGTTGGATATATCGAGAGCTTCAAGCGATTTGAATACCGCGACGCCTTAGGAAATGAGGTTTGCTATGTGGTGCCGAGAATGGGGATCTCTGTTGTGGCAATTGGAAAAGGGGAGACTTTGCAGTTCATATCAAAGCGTCTTATGAAACCAGGTGGCTGGGAGAAGCTTGATCATGTTTTTGAGCTTGTTGATGAAGTTAACGAAATTCTTCCAAAACTTTTGAAGGCAAAAAGTCCTCCTTCGGGAGAGATGAATGTTTTAATGAATCCAGAACTTGCGGGAGTTTTCATTCATGAGTGTTTTGGACATGCGGTCGAAGCGGATCATGTTTTACAGGGAGCAAGTGTGCTGATTGGGAAAATTGGAGAAAAGATCGCTGGAGAAAATGTGACGATCGTTGACGATCCCACTATAGAGGAATTTGGTTTCTATCCCTTTGATGATGAAGGTGTAAAAGCAGAAAAGAAGGTTTTGGTTGAAAATGGGGTTTTGAAAAGCTACTTGCACAGCAAAGAGACTGCAAAAAAACTTAAAGGAAAACCAGGAAATGCGAGAAGCGAAGGAGTGGCATTTCCAATTGTTAGAATGAGCAACACATATCTTGCGGAAGGAGATCTTAGCTTTGAAGAGCTACTTGAAGAATGCAAGAATGGAGTTTTTCTCTTAGGCTCAAGAGGTGGAGAGACGAATCCAGCAACGGGATACTTTCAGTTCAGTGCTCAGTATGGCTACATAGTTAAAAATGGTGAGCTCTCCGATATGATCCGAGATGTTTCCCTTTCAGGAAATCTCGAGATCTTGAAAGACGTTAAACTTGGAAATGAGATCGAATTCGATCCAGGATTTTGTGGAAAAGCTTTTCAGACTGTTCCAGTGGCAGATGGAGCTCCAATGGTTCTCTGCAAAGCGAAAGTTGGTGGTGCTTGATGGAATGGGAAATATACGAGGAGAAATTTAGGGGGTTTTCTGCTGAGATCTCTGGAGGAAAATTGAAGACTATAAACTCCTATAGGGATTTTTCATGCGCAGTAAGAGTCATCATTGATGGAAAAGTTGGTTTTTCATCTGGAAAAAGCGTTGAGAAAGCGATGGAGAATGCTAAAAAGATTGCAAGAATTTCAGAAGAGAAAATGGACAGTTTTCCAAATGAAAAGCCAGCAAAAGTTTCAGGAATTTACGATAAAAGCATCGAGGAACTTACACCAGATCTTTTGAAAGAAGAATACGAGATCCTTGTGAATTCCATTGAAAAGGCCAAAATAGCGAGTGCATTCATCATGCATGGAGTTTTTGAAGTCTCTTTAATAAATTCCTCAGGGGCAGAGCTAAAAGAAAAAGGAAGTTTCTCTTCTTTCTCCATAGAAACTGTTTATGGAGAGGGTAGTGGCTTTGCACAGTGTGAAAGTAGAAACAAAAAGCTTGAAATTGCTGAAACCACTCGTTATGCTGAAGAACTTGCAATAAGTTCCTCGAAGGCAATAAAGATCGAAAGTGGATACTATGATCTCATTTTAACA
>JANXDV010000003.1 GCA_025058955.1 Archaeoglobaceae archaeon
CTTAGCCCTTGCCTTGGAGCATAAAGAGAAACTTGTAACAACTGATGCAAAGCTTTACGAAGTTCTGAAAGGAACTGAGCTTGAAAAAACGATTTTTCTAATAAGATGAGCTTTCATAAGAAAGACTTTTCAGAGATAGAAAAAGATATCAATAATCTGTTAAACAAAAAAGTGATGATAAGTCAAGAAATATCAAAAGTCTTGGAGAAGATAAAAGCCCATCCAGATGTTTTGGCGATCTATCTTTTCGGTTCTCATGCAAAAGGAGAGGCTACGCAAATCTCTGACATTGACATCGCTGTGATCATTGAAAATCCCACAGAAGAGAGCGAGGCTGAAATAGGTAGCCTTTATTCACAGCAAATCGATTTAGTTCTTTTCCATCGCCTCCCATTGCATATAAAGGCAGAAGTCTTTAAACATGGAGTAGAACTTTTTGTTCGCAATGAGGAAAAGCTTGCGGAGATAAAGTTCCTCGTTTTGCGAGAATACCTCGAAATGGAAAGAATTTACAGGAGTATATCTGCTGAGGTGCTGAAATGAGAGCAGTAGAGTTAATTTTACGCTTCGAAAGACATCTGAATGGAGCTTTAAGCTTGAAAAGTAAGGATTTGAACGATTACCTCGTCTACAATACTCTTGCAATGGAGTGTTTCCAAGCAACTAATACACTCGTAGATTTAGCCCAATTCTTGGTTTCGAGGAAAAAACTTGGATTTCCCACAACATATAGAGAAATATTTGAGCTCCTCGAAAGAGAGGGTTTTATAGATGGAGAAGAGTTGAAGAACTTCAAAAGACTCATCTTCCTTCGGAATCTGATAGCTCACGAATACTACAGAATTTCTGAGAAAGAACTGCTTGAAATGGTGAACTTACTTGAAAAAAGCTCTGCATTAGTGGAGAGAATTAAAAAAGAGGTGAGAGATCATGAAGTCAATAAAACTTCCTAACGTTTTTCAAGCTTCAGCAACTGAGCTTCCTTTTCCGACAAAAGCTCTTACTCGAAGTTTATCCTGGTGGAGATAGAGATCGTTGAGGAAAAAATTGAATGAATTTAGGATTTCGAAGTATTGGTCAATTCAGAACTCTCGACTTCCTTTATTAAAACGCCCATCACGTTTGGTCTTGCTTCGAGTAGTTTTGTGAAGTTTTTATCTCCCATCACCGCAACGCTAAAGCCATCTTCAAAGTTTTCGAAGTAGTAGTATTCAAAGTCCTTTTCCGTCTCATTAATTTCGGTAAAGAAGTAATTCTGGATGAAATGTGCCCCCCAAACTTTTTCATATTGTGCTGAGGAGAAGTTATATCTGAAACCTTGGAAGAAGAAATCCACTATACTACCATTTGTCTGATTTAACTTTAAAACATTTCCTGCTACGTCTCCATAAACCAGAAATGCAAAAACGAATGTTCCATTTAGCTTTGAAAGGTATTGAGCATATTCTATTTTTCTATTCTCATTTGCATTTTTGGCAACTTCGACTACAATTGGAGCGTATCCGATTACGAGAGGGGAGATCTCGCTGATCATCCCAACTCCATATTTGGAGACTTGAACCTTGAAATTTCCAAACTCGTAATCAGACTCTTTTACGAAGTAAACTTTTGAATTGTTATCATCTATAAAGTATAAAGGATAACCCCCATATTCTGCAAGCATGAACTCATTTATCCCCCCTGTAAGCTGAACTATGTTCGCGCTAAGATAGTTAGAATTCAAAGCGTTTATCGCTCCAGTATCGGTGAGATTTACGAGTGGATCCTTGACTCCTAACTTTTTTACGAGATTTTTGAGTTCTGTAAAGTTAAAGTAGTAAAAAAGACCTCCTTCTGGGGCTAAATTGATCCAATCTCTAAAATCTTCAAGATGGAGCCTTACTTCTCTTTTCTCAGGTGGAGAACCACCAAACATGTAAGCAAAAACTGAGCCGAGCATGATGAATGCGAGTATTAAGGCAAGGATCCTTGCGGATCTTCTCTCCAATTTTCGAGCCATAAATGCAGTTGGAGAACAGAATATAAAACTTGTTCGAGTAGTCATGAAAAGCTTCTCGGAAGTGTTTGGAAACATCAAAAATCTTTATAAGTTGAAAGCCTATGCTTTTTAAAGCCGGGGTAGCCTAGCTGGTTGGGGCGACAGACTCATAATCTGTAGGTCGCGGGTTCGAATCCCGCCCCCGGCATAGATCTTTTAACTTCAGATTCTCAATATCTTTTTTAATGTTTCTTGGCTTTGTTTATTTAGCGCCGAATTTTTATGAGCCTTTAACATATCGATGCCTAAGCCCAAGATTTTTGAAATAATGGCTTTTTTTCTTAATGAAGTGTTAAAATTTTCTAAAAGAGCTCAAAAAGCTCAGGCACTATTGTATTTTTTGATCACTTGATCCTCTCTCCAGCCTTGACTTCCTTTTCTGGGGTCAAAAGGATCGGTTTTCCAGCAACATCAACCGCGAGGATCATTCCCCTGCTTTCAACACCCATCAGCTTAGCGGACTTTAAATTTACCAGAACAACTACGAGTTTTCCTATCAGCTCTTCTGGGGAGTAATTTTCTGCTAAACCGGCGACAATTTGTCTCTTTTCATCTCCTACATCGACTATTAGCTTTAAGAGTTTTTTACTGTTCTTGATCCTTTCCGCAGACATGATCTTACCTACTCTAAGATCGAGCTTTTTAAAATCTTCCAAGGCTATTTCAGAGTTAATTTTTCCTGAAAACCTCTCTACCAGTATTTTTTTCAAAGGTTCAATGTCTTCATCTTCTATCTTCTTGAACGGTAACTCAGGCTTCTTTATCTCGATCTCCTTGTCCACTTTAAGAGCGTCCTGAAGAGAACAGTTAGAGAGCTTAAGCCCAATCGCCATCGCCACTTTCTCCATGCTTTTCGGCATCACTGGATAGCTTAGGATCATCAAAGCCTTTGCAATTTGAAGGCAATTCGCAACAACTTTCATTGCCTTCTTTTTATCAGACTTCAAAAGCTCCCAAGCTTTTGAATTCTGGAAATAAACATTACCAAAACTTGCAAGCTCCATTATAGCGTCGCTTGCACTCTTAAATTCCCATTTGTTTATCGCATTAACGATCTTTTCTTTTGTCTCCTTTATTCTTTCCAGAACACGATCTTCAACCTCCATCTCGAGCTTACCAAAATTCTTCCAAGCAAAGGAGAGAATTCTGAACAAAAAGTTTCCCAGGGTAGCTATGATCTCGTTGTTAACCTTATCCTTTAACACATCCCAGGAAAAGTTAAGATCTTTGTCGTGGCTCGTGTAGTTTACGATGTAATATCTTAGGTAGTCTGGATTAAAACCTGCCTTCAGATATTCATCCTCGACCCATACAACATATCCTCTGCTTTTCGAAAAAGTCTTCCCCTCTATTTTTACCATCCCACTTGCAACGACCGCTGAAGGCAAGGAATAGCCTGAGCCTTTTAGCATTGCTGGCCAAAAGATGCAGTGATGATAAGCTATGTCTAAGCCAATGAAATGAATGATCTCCGCCTTTCCTTCAAGCCAGATCTTTTTCCAATCCTTTGTAGCCTTTTCAGTAAAACTTATGTAGCCAATGGGTGCATCAACCCAAACGTAGAGCACAAGACTTTCATCGAGTGGAAATCTTACCCCCCATTCGAGATTTCTCGTTATACACCAGTCTTTGAGGTTTCCGATCCACTCTCTTGCGTAGTTCAGTGCATTCTCAGTTCCAGAAAGTTTTGAAAGGTAATCTCTAAGAAATTCCTCAAATGCAGTTAGCTTGAAAAAATAATGTGTCTGTTTTCTGAAAACAGCATTATTTCCACAGATCTTACATTTTGGCTCCAGTATTTCGCCCGGCTCCAAATGTCTGCCACATCCCTGATCGCATTCATCACCCCTTGCTGGAGACTTGCAGTAAGGGCAAATTCCTTCAACATATCTATCAGGCAAAAATCTCTCACATTTTTCGCAATATGCAAGCTCGATCTCCTTCTTATATACATATCCATTTTCTATTAACCTTTTAACGATCTCCTTAGTCCTTTCGTGATGATGTTCTTCAGTAGTCTTACCGAAGTAGTCGAATTTGACGTCTAAAGCATTGAAAACTCTTATGAAATGTTCGTGGTATTTTTCAATGAACTCCTCTGGTTTCATCCCCTCTTTTTCAGCATTCACAACTATAGGAGTTCCATGACAATCGCTACCGCAGATGAATACAACTTCTTCACCCATCATTCTCAAGTATCGCACATAAACATCCGCGGGAATGTAAGTGCGGAGATGACCAACATGAAGCATTCCATTTGCATAAGGAAGTCCGCATGTGACGAGCTTCATAAAGCAAAAGGAAGAGATAAGGGATAAATATCTTTCCACTCAATCTTATTATAATTCTAAGATTTTTTGTTACTAATTACTAAAAAGAAAAAATTTATTAATTCAAAGTAGGAAAAATTCTATGCATATTCCCGATGGATACTTGGACTTGAGCATTGCAGGAACATTCTTTGTTCTCACAGTTGTTGTTTTGGGTTACTCGATATACAGATTGAAAGGCGAAAAGCTTACATCTTTATTTGGTGTGCTTTCCGCAGCGATCTTCGCAGCTCAGATGCTAAACTGGCCAATCCCCGGAGGGACTTCTGCGCACTTCGTTGGCGGATCACTTGCAGGAATATTGCTCGGCCCCTACGCTGGAGCTTTGGCAATGGCAATCGTGGTCACGATCCAAACACTCGTCTTTAACGATGGAGGAATCACCGCTTGGGGAGCAAATGTTTGGAACATGGCTATAGTAAATGTTTTCTTAGGCTACTACATTTACCAGCTCTTTTCAAGGTTTAGCAGAAGTTTTTCAGCCTTCATTGCCGGATGGCTTGGTATTACGGTTGCAGCAATCTTCGTTGGACTTGAAATAGGCTTGTCAACGAGTTTTGCCTATGGCTTAACCATTACAATTCCAATAATGGGGATCTGGCATGCGATCCTTGGTGTAGTGGAAGGAATGATCACCGCAGGAGTCGTTGGATACCTCGCAGTTCGTAGAGCGGATCTTTTAGAAAAGAAAGAAGTTGGAAAAGCCTCATTTGCTCTGATTGCAGGCTTAATAGCTTTATCACCAGTTTTTGCATATCTTGCTGAAGCTGTAGGCTATTCAGAGCCAATGGAAAATGCAGCAGAAGTTCTGGGACTCGAAGAACATTCGCTCTACGAGAGTATTTTCCCTGACTACACAATTCCAGGGCTCGATCCATACACAGGAACGCTAATAAGTGGAGCCATAGGCGCTTTAATCGTCTTATCACTTGCCTATGCGGTGAAGTATGCACGTAGTTCTCGAAAAGACGCTTAAAAATGCCTCCTCATATTTTCAAAATTTCTTTATCCATGAATATAACCAGAGAGGTATTTTACATGCAATCGATTCAAGAGTTAAGCTTCTAAGCTCGATCACTTTTGTCATCTTGGCGGTATCTACTTTTGAGCTCGAAAAACTGCTATTTCTGTTTCTATCGTTGATCTTAGTCTCTGCGATCTTGGGAGTAAATCTAAAAAGTCTTATAAAAAGGGTTTGGCTTTTCACTTTCTTTTCCTTCATAGTCGTTTCACCTTTTCTTCTCCAAAACCCAAAATACTCTCTGATCTTCACTCTACGCGTCTTGATCGCTCTTCTTGCGGTTCAAATGCTTGTAATGAGCACGAGTTTTGCAGAGATCTGTTTTGCCCTAAGATCCCTTAAAGTTCCAGAACTCTTTGTCCATGCTCTATGGATGGCTTATCGCTACATATTAGTGGTTTTTCAGGACATAATCAACATTTTGCTTGCAAGAGAGAGCAGAAGAGTCTCAAAGGGAAGCCATAGAGATCTTTGGAAAAAAGGTGGAGAATCAATTGGGCTCTTCTTCTTAAGAAGCATTGAGAGAGCGGAGAGAATTCAACTCGCAATTGCTTCGAGAGGTGAAAAAATATTTGGAACAAATGCAAAACTTGGAATGCTGGAGATCATTTATATAACTCTTTCAGGATTCATAGTTCTGTGGTGGTTAATCCTTTGATCACAGCAAAGGGGGTCAGCTATACTTACCCTGATGGTAGCTTGGGAGTGGAAAAAATCGATCTCGAGATCTTTCCGAATGAGAGGATCGGGATCATTGGTCCAAATGGTAGTGGAAAGTCCACACTGATCTTTCTTCTATCCGCTTTACTAAAACCTACAAATGGTGAAATAAGGATATTTGGATTGAAACCTGATAAGAAGAACGTTGAGAGCATAAGAAGAAGAATAGGTGTTGTATTCCAAAATCCAGACGACTTTCTCTTCAATCCCACTGTTAAAGATGAGCTGTTATATGTTCCAAGACAGCTTGAGATGGATGAAGAAGAGATGCAAAGACTGCTTAGAGAATACTCTCACACTTTCAAACTTGGAGAGATCCTCCAGAAACCACCCTTCAGGCTTAGCGGTGGGGAAAAGAAGAAGGTTGAGATCGCAAGTGTTCTCATTTACAGACCAGAAGTGATCTTCCTCGATGAGCCAACCGCAAATGTGGACAGACAAACGAGGAAGGTCATTTTAGAGATGATGAAGAACTATGCGGGCACGATTGTAATAACTTCCCATGAGCTTGAGATGATAAGAGAGCTTTGTAGGCGTGTAATAGTAATGTCGAAAGGAAGAATAGTTGCGGATATGGAGATTGATGAGCTTGATGAGCGAATGCTTGAAGAAGTTGATGTTTTTTAAGCGGAGTAGTAAATTTTATCCAACTCCTGTTTTCTGATCTTTCCCCTTCTTTCAAGGAAATCTAAATGAGCTATTGTTTCGCCAACTGCAAACCACTTCTGCATCGTTGGAAGCTCTTCCCAACGTTCATACTTCAGATCCCAAGTTATATGTTGAGCAACTTCCCATGCGCTTTTTGAACCATTCTTTACCGCATTCAGAGCTTCTTCAAGCCTTCTTTTGTGATGCTCTCTTAGTTCTTCAATTCTCCTTCTATGCTCCCCATAGAAGTTCCTATGCCCCGGGAGTGTTTTCACAACTTCGAGTTCATAGATCCTTTCAAGGCTTCTAAGATAATCTCCAAGAGCATCTTCAGTAGCATCCCAGTGCGTTATATTCGGAGTTATATCGAATAAGATATGATCTCCTGAGAAAAGGATCTTCTTATCCGCTTCGTATAGGCAAAGATGCCCAGGCGTGTGTCCAGGAGTGTGGATCACTTCAAGAACGCAGTTTCCGAATTCTAAAATGTCCCCATCTTTTAAAAAATTTATATGGGCAATTTTTGAGCTATACCTGACAGCGGGATGAAGCTTTAAAACCTTCTTTGCCTCTTCTGCTGGAAATCCATTTCTTATGTAGAACTCCACAAGCTTAGTCCAGTGCTCAGGATGTTCTACGGAATCGATTGCGATCTCTGCATCGATCTTGCTCATATAGACTTCTTCTGCAAGTCTCCCCGCTAAGCCTATGTGGTCTGCATGTAGATGTGTTGCAAAAACCTCAGCTTTTCTTGGCTCCACTCCAATCTCTTTTAACCCCTTTATCATTTCGTTATAACAAAGATCGAGGTTAAAGCCTGTATCGATGATCAAAGCCTTTTTATCTGCAATCACGTAAGAGTTTAAAGCCTTCAATGGATTTCCCGGCAATGGGATCTCGATTCTGTAAATTCCTTCAGCGATCTTTTCAATCATTTTCTTTTCTTTACAGCGGTCTTGAAAGTTGCGACCATCACGACTTCATCATTCTGATTGAGCGTTGAGATCTTGAATGCAACCACACCATAGTCGCCCTTGTCTTCTTTACCTTCAACTTCAATAACCGCCCTGATCGTATCTCCGATGAAAACTGGCTTAGTAAATCTAAGCTTTTCTATGCCATAAAAAGCTATTAAGCTGTCTTCAGTTAATCTAAGTCTCGTTATAAGACCACTTGTGATAGCAAGGGTTAACAAGCCGTGTGCAATTCTTCTGCCAAAAATTGTTTTCTTTGCAAACTCCTCATCGAGGTGTATTCTGTTCCAATCTCCGCTAATACCAGCAAAATTAACTATGTCCGCCTCTGTGATCGTTTTTCCCGCTGTTTCCATTCTCATTCCTTGCGAAAAATCTTCAAAAAACATAAAAAATCACGGGATTTAATCCCGTATGCCTACAAGGAACTTTGCGATCTTCTTCTTTTCCTCAAAGTTGTAAGAGCGCCAGATTGCAATATCTTCCATCACAGGCGATCCACCGCCATGAACTCCAGCGACCGCACTTACACCTCCAAGAGAAGATGCAAGGATGTTCGAAATTCCATAGAGACAGCGATAGACTTTCTCTGAAGGGACGTCGCTCCTTCTCTTTATGTATTTGTCGATCAGTGGTCTTATTTCTGGATTCAGATAGTCTTCAGCAAATGGCAAGCAAGCGGGAAGTCCACCAGAGAGTTCTGCCAAAATTTCAAGATCGTGGTAATAGTTAAGCCCTGCATGCCTTCTTCCAACATTTGCATAGACTTCGTTTGGAATAAAGGTTCCAGCGGGCGTTTTCATTCCTTTAACCGCTGAAGCTATTCCAGCAGCGTAAACAAGCTCAGCGGTTGCTGCAAGATCCACGAGTTTCTCTCTTATGTTGTGTCTGTCATAAACTCCATTGTATTCCGCAATGAGCGCTCCAAAGCCCATTTTCACATCTGTCGCAGCTGGTTTACAGCCAGTGTAGCTATGGCGATGGAAGAGTGCGAATAGATGAGCAGCCATTGTCGCTTGCTTGTTCTCTCCACACAGAAACACTCGATCCCATGGCACAAAAACGTCGTCAAAGATGATCATGTTCTCATCATCTCCGATCTCGTTGAAAGGCATGTTTAGCTCAGGCGGAGCTCTGTGATGAGCGGTTCTTGCAACGATCTTCACACCCTCAGTATCCGCTGGAACCGCAAAGGCAACGCTGTATGCTGAATCTTTTTCAGTCATCGCCCTTGTGGGCACAACTATGATCTCATCCGCAACCGCAGCCATCGTTATGCAGTTCTTTGCTCCCCTTACAACGATCCCATCGCTTCTCTTCTCAACAACTCGCACATACATGTCTGGATCATCTTGCTCATGTGGTCTTTTGCTCCGATCTCCTTTAACATCGGTCTGAGCACATGCTGCGACAAGATCTCTGTTCTGGAATTCCTTAAGATACTCAAGGAACCTCTTATGGTAATCCGTTCCAAATTCTTGATCCGCAGCAAAAGTTGCCACAGACAACCCATTTATCGCATCACAGCCCATACATCTCTGAATGCATCCACCAGTTACCTGACAGCATTTTCTGATCATTTCTTGCTTCTTTAGCAAGTCCTCTGCAGACTGATTAATATGCGTAAATCGGTTGATCTTCTTCCCAGTCAGATGGGAGTGAGTTACAAGCAGATCTTTGAACTCTGGATTGTCGACGAGATCGAAAGTCCTCGATATTACATTGATCCCTCCCCTAACCTCAGGCGAGTCTCTTCCCACCTTCTTTCCTCTAACGTAAATATTCGGCTTCAATTTAAACAAATCCTGTTTGTATTCCTCTGAAGTCCTCATTTTACCACCTCTGCATGTTTTAATGCAAACAACATACATTGCCCTCTATTTTTGCAACGATCAAATTTCCCCATTTTTTCCACCTCACTATTTAAAAATAAAAAATTGCTGGCTATTAAATCTTTTTCGATTTTTACTACTTGATATTTCCCTTTCTGATCGATTCTTCTCTTAGCAATCTCCTTAAGTATTTGCCCGCAGCACTTTTCGGTAATTCTTCTCTGAATTCAACGATCCTCGGATACTTATAAGCTGCAAGCCTCTCTTTGCACCATTCTATAAGCTCTTTCTCCGTGAGCTTTCCTCTATAGTCAGGCTTTAGCACAACAAACGCCTTAATGTTCTCTCCTACCTCAGGATCTGGAATTCCAACGACGCAGACTTCTTGGACAGCGGGGTGCTCATAGATCACGTCTTCAATTTCCCTCGGATACACGCTATGACCCTTGTATTTTATTATATCCTTAAGCCTGTCCACAATGTAAACATAGCCATCTTCATCCATTTTTGCTATATCTCCAGTTCTTAGCCATTTCATTCCATCTGCGTAGAAAAATACGTCTTCAGTTTCCTTTGGTCTATTCCAATAACCCTTCATAACCTGTGGACCGCTCACAACAAGCTCTCCTTCTTTACCAATCGGTAAAAATTCGAGAGTGTTTGGATCTACAATTGCTGAAAACGTGTTTGGTATCGGAGGTCCAACTGAGCCAACTTTTCTCTGCCTGAAAGGTGGTCCGAAGGTGGTATGGGTGACAGGAGAGGCTTCACTCAACCCATATCCTTCTACAAGCAACCCTCTTATTGAATTTGCTGTTAATTCATCCCATTTCTTCACGATCTCCGCTGGAATGGGTCCCGCACCGTTGTTTACATAGATCAAAGAGCTAAGATCATATTTCTTGAGCATTTCTGGGTTATTTGCGTAGTAAACGAAGATCGCTGGAGCGCCCATGAAGGTTGCAATCCTTAGCTTTTCTATTGCCTCAAGTATTTTCTCTGGCTCGAATCTTGCAAAGACGACGAGCAGATCTCCAACTGCTAAACTACTGTTTAGATCGACTGTTTGACCATAGATATGATACCATGGCAAAATTGCAACTCTTGCAGTGTAGTCGTTGTCGTAGTAGTCTTCAAAGGTTTTTACAATTTTTCCATTCACTTCAAGGGTTATATACGGCGTCTCTCTTTTTATAACCTTGCTCTCACTCTTCAGCCATCTTCTGAGAATTTCTGTGAAAGGCATTAGCTGATAAACCTGTGCAACAACATTGTAATGCGTGAGCATTGCAGCTTTTGGCAATCCTGTTGTTCCGCCCGTGTATTGCAAAACCGCAACGTCTTCTTTCACATCCCAATCGATCTTCGGTAGTTTTGGCTCAAACACGAGTAAACTAGAAAAGTCTATCACGTCTCCAGAAACGCTAATTGGTCCTCCAAGAATGTTTGCAACGATCACCTTCTCAAGCTTCGTATTTTTCCTAACGACTGCAACGTTCGGATAAAGTTGTTCTGCAGTAACTAAGAGCTTGCTATTGCTGTCATTCAGCTGGTATTCAACCTCTCTTGGAGCGAAGAGTGGGGAGATCGCTGTGACCGTTGCTCCAGCTTTCATAGCTCCATAGTAGGCTATTGCAAATTGCGGGCAGTTAGGGAGATATAAAGCTACAGTGTCACCCTTTTTTACACCCATCCTCACAAACGCGGTTGCAATCCGATCGATCAGGTTTTTAAGCATTGTATAGCTCATTTCAAAGCCATAGAAGTTTATAGCCTTTCTACTACTGTATTTTAGGCAAGCTTCATCTATAACTTCGCAGATCGTTTTTTCTGGAATCTCAACATCCGCAGGAACGCCTTTAATCCAAGCCTTTTCAAGCCAAAATCTACTTTTTATAAAATCTGGCACTTTCATTTGCTCACCTCTTAATTGCTACGATTATAAATAAAGATTTTAAAGATTTTAAAATTTTCTAAATACCCTATGTGCTTTTTATAGGATATTCTTATAAAAATTAAGATGAAATTAGCTTGGCGTTGCAATTTTCCTATTTGCATAGTAGCTAATGGAAATTGTAAGGACTCCTAAAAGTAAACCCGCCAAAATCGTTACCATGTATGGAATTATCATCAGTAGTCCCGCCACTAAAAGCAGAATTCTTTGTAACATCCTTAGCGAGCCTAAAAAGTAACCAGCTAAGCCTAAGGATAGGAAGAAAACCGCAACAATTGCGATCAATATTTGAGTTGTAATTTTTAATGGATCCATTGTGATCAATAGCAGTGCTGGATTAAAAACAAATAGAAATGGAACTACGTAAGTTAGGAAACCCAATCTAACTCCAGCAAACCCTGTTTTCATCATATCTGCCTTAGCAAGTTGTGCTCCAGCGTAGGTAGCAAATGCTACGGGAGGAGTGATGGAGTAGAGAATTGCGTAATAGAAGCAGAACATGTGTGCTGCAGCTGGAGAAATTCCGAGTTTAGCGAGTGCTGGAACAAAGATTGATGCACCAGTTATATAAGCGGGAATGCTTGGCATACCCATGCCGAGGATTAAAACTGCGATTGCAGATAGAATCAAAGCTAAGCCGAGGTTCTCATGACCGATAGTCATTACAAGAGATGTGAATTTTATATTTAGACCAGTTTCAACCAGTAAAGCGATTATAACCCCGGCTGCTGCGCAGGCAACTGCAATATAGATCGACAAAGTCCCCGTTCTAACGAGAATTCTATAGAGGACACGTAGATTTCTGTTCTCCTTTTTTATGAGGGCAATCAAAATTGCTCCCAAACTTGCGTAAAACGCTGCTAAACCAGCAGGGTAGAACTGAACTAGTAGATAAACGAGTAGACCAATTGAGATTAGAAATACATAAAATCCGCCCTTAAAGATCTTTGCTAATGGTATAGGCGCGTATTCAACTTTGCCCACATTATGTTTCAGTGCTTCGAAGTGCACTATTAGGAAGAAGGAGAAATAGAAAAGCAAAGCGGGAATTAAAGACATTTTTGCAACTTCAATATAGTGAACATTCATCATCTGGGCTACGACAAAGGCTGCAACACCCAGAACGGGGGGCATAATTTGTGCCGCAGTCCCAGTTACTGCTGCAATAGCCCCAGCTATATGAGGCTTGTAACCAGACTTGATCATTTCGGGGATCGTTGGCATTCCAATAACATATGTTGTGGACATAGGTAAACCGCTTGCCATCCCAACTAAGGTTCCTGCGGTTATACAAGACTTTGCGGAAGCTCCACGAGTTTTTCCAAATAGCCTGTATGCAAAATCAAGAAATGTCTTAATCACTCCAGTTTGCTCCAGAACAACTCCATAAAGGACAAAGGTATATGCAAGGCTAACCACTACCGAAATTGGAAGACCAAAGATCCCCTTAGTGGTTAAATATACTTTCTCGATGATCCACTCATACGAAAAACCAGAGTGTGTAAGTGGCGGTGGCAAGCTTTTTCCAAATATGGCATAGAGTATTAAAATGAGAAGAATTATGCTCATTGGAAGTCCAATAATTCTTCTTGAGGCTTCTAAGAGAGTTATAATAGTTATAGTGCCAAGCAAGATCTCCATGGGAGTTACAGGGGTTAAATCTTCGATCCTTATTGTTACCAGATAATCATAATTAAGTATGATATACATCATTCCAATTAACGCAAGGATCATGAAAGCCACGTCGATTAGGTTAACCTTCTCCCATTTCGCTCTTGCCGGATATAATATGAAAGCCATTATTAAAACGAGTAGCATAAAAATTGCAGAAACTCTTAGAAAGCCGAGTATAGGTCCTATTAGAATTAGTTGTAGTGCAAAAATTGTTGTGAGCAATGCGAGAAATTCAACAAAATACTTTATTTTTCCCTCCAAACGTCTTTCTGGCATGAGCCACCTCTAAACCTTTAAAAAATAATTGGATCTTCATTTTTTATTTTAACACACCGATCTCTTTAAAGTATTTGACTGCTCCTGGATGCAGAGGAGGTTGTCCTGGCTTTCCGTATCCCGAAAGGAAATCTTGTGGTTTTAACACTCCGAACTCTGCTTGAACGCTTGCGATCTCATCTCTGTGCTCCACGATCAACTTGGCTAAGGTATATACAACGTTTTCAGGCAGATCTTTTGGAACTAAGTAGACTGTAATATCGTTAACCACCTTTGTTTCTTTTGTTATGCTCTTATACAACCCTGGTTTGACAGTCTCAATTAGAACGGGGAACTTAGAAACTATTTTTTGGACTCCTGAGTCCGTTGGTTCCAAGAATACAAATTTCTTCTGGGCTTCTAACTCGACCAATGCAGGACTTTGTCCATATGTAGCGGCAGTATAGGCTATAAGATCCGCTTGACCTTTCGCAAGGAGATCTACAGCATCGTCGTATCTATTCACGATTATCACACTTCCTCCCCAGCTCTCAATGTCTTTCAAAGTTATTCCGTGGGCGTCCAAGATCATGTCGGTCATATATCTTGCGACAAATCCAGGTGGATAGGTTACATACCTTATGGGTTTGCCCTTAATATCCTCCACAGTATTCCAGCCCTTGTCTGCAGTCGTTATTAAAACGTAAGCAGCTCTTGTTGTGTAAAGTAGGACGCTAACATTCTTTACTGGCTTTCGGAAGTAATCACCACTTATAACTTCACCCTTAGTTGCTGCCGGAAGCAGACAGATAAAAGTAAAAGCAAGATCAGTTTTTCCATCTTCTATCAAAACAATGTTCGAAATAGCGGATCCAGTCTCGACTGTAGCACTACTGCCTGGGATCTCTCTACTTAGAATTCCCGCAATCGCTGAAGCTTGAGCATACCAAGTCGTCCCAGTAGGACCGCTTTTAATACGAATTGTAATAGGACTCGGTGGGGGTGTCGTCTGTGTAGGGGATGGAGTAGTTTTCTGTTCCTGTTCACTTACACATCCTGCTAAAATGACCAATGCTGTTGTTGCCAATACTACTAACAATAAAAATGTAATTTTCCTCTCCATCCAATCACCCGTAGAAATTTACCAAGGAAGTATATATAGTTAACGATTATGATGATGTTTTTTTGCATGCTATACGCAAAAAATTTAAACAAGATATTCTGTTATGATCAAATGTTAGAGGTGAAATTATGGAGTATCGTGGAGAATACTCAAAAAAATTGATCGATGCGGAAGAGGCGGTAAATCTTGTTGAAAGCGGTATGCGTATTGAAATGGGTGGTGCTGTAAACTTTGCACAGATTATAGATAAATACTTGGCTCAAAGGAAAAATGAACTCGAAAACGTCTCTATTGGCACTTTTATTGACTTTGTCCCATACAAATTCCTCGAGGTAGATCCAGAGATGGAAGTCTTTAAGTGGAGGAGCGGTTTTATTTACGCCTCTGGAAGAACTCACACCAAAAAGCTTGGGGTAGGAGTTTATCTTCCCAGATTGTATCACGATTCACCGAGGATAGTTAGAGAGTGTGAAAAAGGAAAGATCGATATTGCATTCTTAGTTACAACTCCCATGGACAAAAATGGCTATTTTAATTTTGGTTTAACTTGTTCTCACTTAAAAGCGTTTTCCGAGTCTGCAAAAAAGGTTGTCGTGGTCGTCAAGAGAGAAATGCCCTGGATCTATGGAGGATACGACGAATGTATACACATATCGGATGTCGATTACATCGTTGAGGATGAAGAATTCCCCCTCCCATCTCTATCCTCAATTCCCGCACCCAGCAAAGAGGATAAAATGATCGCAGAAAACATTATAGAAGCTGGCTTGATCAGTGATGGTTCAACTTTGCAAGTGGGAATAGGAGGTCTACCAGACACAGTCATGAGAATTCTAAAAGAATCAGATTTTAAAGAACTTGGCTTACACACAGAAATGGTCAGCGAGGGAGCGGTTGAGCTTATAGAAGAGGGAATAATAACCAACTCTAATAAAAAGTTTGATAAAAATAAGAGTGTTTTTACTTTCTGCATAGGCACAAAAAAGCTTTACGAAAAACTCGACAGAAATCCAAGTTTTGCCATATATCCAGTTGACTACACGAATGATCCATTTATGATTGCACAACAGCCTAAGATGTTTTCTCTAAACCAAGCTATGCAAGTCGATTTGATGGGGCAAGTTAATTCTGAACAAGTGGGATTAATTTCTCCAGCTGGAAAGTTATTCCAAGTTAGTGGAACTGGTGGACAATTGGATTTTGCAATGGGTTGTCTATTTAGCAGGGATAGGGCAGGTAAGAGCGTATTAGCGTTGTATTCTACCTACAACGGGGAATCAAGAATAGTTCCGATCCTTCCTGCAGGTTCAGCGGTAACTGTTCCGAGAACGATCGTTCAATACATTGCAACAGAGTTTGGAGTGGCATATATGAGAGGAATTCCGATCAGAGAGAGAGCAATTGCTTTAATTAAAATCTCTAACCCAGATCACAGAGATTGGCTAACCAAAGAAGCCCAAAGATTGGGTATATTTCCACCAAAATACTCAATTCCTGCAGGGAAGCCTGAAAATGTTGTAGTTGCAAGAGATTAAAGCTATTTTTTAAATATTTAAAATAAAAATTTTAATGTGTTGAACAAGACAAGCAAGGATCGTAAGCTCTAAACAACAGCTCTGCCAATTTCTTAAGCTCCTCTCTTGGCTTCTTTATGTTTGCAGTCAGTATAGCGTATAGATCTTCTTCGATGTTCGTCGTGTTCATTCCAGTTGGGATTATGAGATTTGCTCCACGGACAATGCCATCCTTATCGACTGTGTATTCATGGATCAGCGTTCCACGAGGTGCTTCAACAACTCCAACCCCAGTGCTCGCTTTAGTCTGCTTCGGTCTTTCTTCATCCTTAAGTTTCACCGCAAGCTCTTCAGCAATCTGAATTGCCTCTTCAGTATAGTGCACCATTTCTATAGCCTGAGCAAGGTTGTTGTGGAAAGGATTATCGCTCGGGAATTTAACTGGACTGCTCTTCAGCAAGTCCTTAGCAACTGGATTTAACCGATTCTTGAAGAGATTGATCCTCGCAATAGCTCCAACATGGAATCCATGTCCGTTGAGTATGCAGAACTTCGTGTTGGAGTATGGCTTGAATATTTCCTTTATGTAATTCCTATACTCCTTTGCCTCCACATTCAAGCCCTTGTTAGTCACAAGTCTTCCTGCATAGCTTGGGAAATGCTTTCCATCGTCAATTGCCAAGTATTCAGTAGCTCTTTCGAATTCAGGATACTTAAGGCTTGCAAATAGGTTGAACGTCTCGATGCAGTCGTTCATTATGCCTTTGAAATCCTTTGCAAGCTTTTCCATCTCAATTCTCGTTGGAAGCTTTGCAAAGCCGCCAGGCACTGAGTTCGCTGGATGCACCGCTCTACCGCCAATCACTTCAACGCCTTTGTTGCCTACAGTTCTAATTCTCACACATCTCTTTACCGCTTCAGGATACTTTGCGTAAACATCCGAAATGCCATTCACTCCGAGATAATCAGCTGCTGCAAGGACGTATAAGTGGAGCGCATGGCTATGGACCATCTGAGATGCGATCATAAGCCTTCTAAGCATCTTCACCTGTTCTGAAGCTTCTATGCCCATCGCATTCTCCAATGCTTGGATTGCTGCTAAGTTATGTGGAACTGGACAAACTCCACAAATTCTTGAGGACATCTGTGGAACCTCGTCCGCCCTTCTTCCCCTAAGAAAGCTTTCGAAGAGTCTTGAACCTTCATGGATCTCAAGGCGAACGTCTACTTTACCATCTTTGATGTCAAACCATATTCTTCCATGACCCTCGATCTGGGTAACATATTCGTCGTAGATCATAGCTTTCCACCTCCAATATCCTTAAAGATCGGAGCCATTGGTGCGAACTTTCTGAAAAGCCTCACAATGTCGTCCTTCGATGCGATCTTCTTGAGCAATTCAAGCTCTGCGGTTGTTTGCGGATCCTCAAGCGGACCTCTGCACCCATCACACGGCATTCCTGCCGTTGGACAAGGAGCTCCACAGCCACCATATGCAACTGGACCTGCACATGCGACACCTTTTAGCAATTGACACGGATTTCCCTTGCTCTTGCAGTCCATGCAAACTGGGCGAGTGTGCTCTTTTGGAATTCTTCCAGCAAATAGATCGCTGACAACTCTTTCGAAGTCTTCAGTGGCTATTGGACACCCACGGATCATGAAGTCAACCTTTATGATCTCGGGCAATGGTTTTATGTAGAGAAATTCAATTTTGTCCGCATTTTCTCCATAAACATATTTCTTCCCTTCATTTATGTCGAGGAAGTTGTTTATCGAAGCTATACCACCAAAGCATGCACAGCTTCCCAATGCAATTACAAGCTTGCTGTGCTCTCTGATCTTCTTAACAAGCTCAAGCTCCTCGCTTGTGATCACCGCTCCTTCTACAAATGCTACGTCGAAGTCGTCCCATCTATTCACTCTTTGCCCAAGACGGAAGTTTACGAATTCAACTCCTCCAAGAATTCTGTCTATGAACTTTGAGTTCACAATTTGAACTTCGCAACCCTCACAATCTGTTAAATCGAAAATCGCAACCTTCGGTTTCATTCAAATCACCTCATATAGACTCAGGCAACTGCTTAGCGTCAGCATAGTTGAACACTGGACCATCAAGACAAACGTAGCGGTTGTTTATTTGACAGTGTTGGCATTTTCCAACTCCACACTTCATGTGCCTTTCAAGAGATAGATAGATCGAAGAATCAGGCATTCCCGCTTTTCTGAATTCCTGAATGACGAACTTATACATCACAGGCGGTCCGCAGACTATTCCAATAGCATCCTTTATTGAATAGTTTAGCTTTGCAAATAACGTTGTAACAACTCCAATGTTTCCCTTCCAACCACTCGGTTTTCCATCTGGAAGCTTGTCGGAGTCGACTGTTACAAGGAAGTTGCACTCCTTAGCCCATTTATCGAATTCTTCCTTGTAAAGTAGATCTGCAGGAGTTCTGGCTCCGTAGAGCACTGTGATCTTACCAAAATCTTTCTTGTGGTGAAGCACGTAGTTTAGTGAGCTTCGCAATGGAGCCATTCCTATACCGCCAGCTACATAAACGATGTCTTTCCCTTTTATCGTCTCAAAGGGGAATCCTACTCCATAAGGACCGCGGATCCAAACGTAATCGCCAGCGTTCATTCTATGCAGTGCATTCGTAACTGTTCCAACCCTTCTGACGCATAGATCAATGTATCCCTTTTCATGAGGACTTGAAGTTATCGAAATCGGTGCTTCTCCTATACCCGGAATTGAAAGCTCGACAAATTGCCCTGGGGAGTATTCGAAGTCCTTAACCTCGATTCTAAAAACTTTGGTGTCGCAAGTTTGCTCTGTAACTTTTAGAATTTTACTCTTGAAAGGCTTATAGATATTCTCCATTTTAAGCACCTCCTAACTTGGAAAGCGTTTCTCTCATGTCTATATCCGCTGGGCAGAAAGTTATGCATCTTCCACAGCCAACACAACTTGGAACTCCGAACTCGTCGACGAAGGTTTTAAACTTGTGCGTATAGATATTCCTATATCTTGCCTTTAGATCCTTCCTAAAGTTGTGCCCTCCAGCAACTCTTGCGAAGCTTAGCAATAAGCAAGAATCCCAACAGCGCACTCTCTGTCCTTCATTTGGCACTATAAAGGTTTCATCGATTACGTCGAAGCAGTAGCAAAGTGGGCAAACAAGCGTGCAGTTCGTGCATGCTAAGCATCTCTTTGCGGTTTGCTCCCAGACTGGGTTGTTGTAGTCTTCAAGTATTCTCCTTCCGATCGTATAGATGTCTAAATGCATTTTTTCATCGTAGTCGATCTTCACTTCCCTGACATCAACTGTTTCAGGACCAAAGTAGAGCTGTGAAAGAAACTTCCTTCCTTTTTCAGTCATTGAAAATCCTATGTAGTTCTCTCCATCCGCCTTAAGGAATAGATCGCATGCGTTTGTTAAAACGTTTGCTCCTGTGGACTTGCAGAAGCAAGTTTCGATTGGTTTGCAGGAAATTCCAACGATCAGCATCTTCTCTCTTCTTGCCTGATAATAGGGATCGTTCCAGAATACCAAGTCAAGTCTGCCTATTGCGTTTGCATCGCACATATGTAGAGCGAAGAAGGCTATTTTTTCATCTGGAATTAATTCCTTAAATTCACCACCATCCAAAGCAAAAATTGGCTCTTTGTATGGTAAAATGAACTTTTTCGCTGGAAGAATGGTTGTTGGATAGTCCAATGCGACTTCACTGAAATCTTTCACTTCTTCAAGCACATAGTCCTCTCCTCTTTTAACTGGAGCGATCACTTTGTATTCTTTGGATATATCATCGAAAAGTCTCTTCAAATTCTCCTTCTTAATCCTTTTTCCCATCAAAGCTACCACCCTCTATGGCTATGGTTTGCGGAAAACACGAGAATATAAATAGATTGCGAAAAATTGACTTTTAAAGTTACAAGCATTAAAACATAACAAGTAACACCAATACAACAAATTTTAATCAGAAGTATTCGAACCTCTTAAATACTGGTCAAGTCTTTGAAAAGTATGCACGAGTGGGCAATAGCGATGTCAGTGGTGAGCAGTGTTGAAAAGTGGTCAACAGAGAAGAATGTTAGGGTTGGAAAAGTGATCCTCTCAGTGCCTTCACTTTCGATGCTTGAAGTTGAAATACTGCGGGAAGCTTTCGATGTGATCAAGAAAGACTCAAAGATCGCTGATGCAAAACTCGAGATTCGTTTAAGAGATCAAGAGTTTAGCTGTAGAGTTTGCGGTAATAAATTCACTCTCGGTGATATTAAGCCTCAACTTGAGCAAGTTCTGAAGGATTATGGTGAAGAGAATCCGTTGCACATAGTTCCCGCTCTAATCACAGCGTTTGCAAAGTGCCCAAAATGTGGCTCGAATGACTTTGATGTTGACACTTCTATAAAAGTGGAGGCGATTGAATTATGAATCCGATCCTTGAGCTGGCTAAGGAGCGTTTTAAAGGTAAAAAGGTTTTTGCGGTGATGAGTGCAAAAGGAGGAGTGGGAAAGAGCACAATCGCATCTCTACTTGCTTTGAATTCAAGCGAAAAAAGAGGAACCGCTTTGATAGATCTTGATGTGTATGGCAATTCAGTCCTAAAGCTTTTTGGTATTAAAAAATTGCATGAAGTCAGCAAAGAGGGAATTGAACCATTTAAAATAGGAAATCTCTCGATCTACAGTGTTGGTGGGCTTGTTGGAGATCATTACGTTGTTTTAACAGGCAAGCAAGAGGGGGGAGTGATCGAGTCTTTGCTTGGATTCACGAATTTAAAAGATGATCTTGTCTTCATCGACACACCACCGGGGATGGGAGAAGAGCTTTTAACTCTTAAAAGAATTTTAAAGCCAGAAGTCGCGTTGGTAACTTTACCTTCAAGGCTTTCTTTAAAGACAGTCGAGCAAATGCTCATTTATCTTTTGGACACGGGAATAAAGCCAAAAGTAATAATTGGAAATATGGCTTTTTTAGAAACAAAGAATGGACTAATTTACCCATTTGGAAATCTTGAGCCAGTTTTGAAGCTTGGAGAGGAATATGGAATAAGGGTTGAGTTTCTGCCGATTGATCCGAGTATTGAAGATTTCATCGGTAGAATTCAGGATTATTCTGGCTGTATTAAAGTTACATTAAAGAGAATTTTTGTAAGCTAAAAAGGAGAAGTATTAAATAGGTAAAGATCGCTTCTCATGCTATGACAAAGGTGAAAGTAGGAGTTTTGAAGATGGGTGCAATTGGCACCGCGGTAATTCTTGAATACCTGCTTGATGAAAGGGCGGATAGAGAAGATATCGATGTCCGTGTTGTTACAAGTGGTGCAAAAATGCAGCCAGAAGAAGCGGTTGTTGCTGAAAAGCTTAAGGAGTTCAATCCAGACTTAATAATAGTTGCATCTCCAAATGCAGCTTTGCCTGGACCAAAGGTGGCAAGAGAAGCTTTTGCTGGTAAGCCAGTTATAGTGATCAGCGATGCTCCAGCGAAGAAAGCAAAGGATGAGCTTAAGGAAAAGGGCTTTGGATACATTTTCATAAATGCGGATTCAATGATCGGAGCTCGCAGAGAATTCTTGGATCCAACGGAGATGACTTTGTTCAATGCGGATGTTCTCAAAGTTCTATCCGCAACTGGAGCTTTAAGAGTTGTTCAAGAAGCCATAGATAAGGTTATAGAAGATATAAAGGCTGGAAAGAAGCCAGAATTGCCACAGATCATCGTTACCGCTGAAAAAGCTGTGGAAGCGGGAAAGTTCAGCAATCCGTATGCAAAAGCAAAAGCTATGGCAGCTTATTTCATTGCAGAAAAGGTTGCGGACATCAATGTGCGTGGATGCTTTGTTGAGAAGGATTACAACGTCTACGTCCCTTTGGTTGCATCAGCGCATGAGATGATGCGCATCGCAGCAATTCTTGCGGATGAGGCTCGAGAAATAGAGAAATACGGCGACAAGCTCTTCAGGAATCCACATTCGAGAGAAGGAAAGATCTTGTGTAAGACTGAGCTAATCAGCAAGCCACAATAAATTTTTAAATTTTTCTTCTAATATCTGCGAAAGGTTTATTAATTTAAAGATCGAAGAATTTTAGGGGCGTCGCTATAACGTTGGTATCCATCCCGCCGCCGTGCAACTATGATTTTTTTGGCGCCCCCTACTTTTGCTCTATTAAAACCGCATTTATTATCCCTTCTTGGCTTGGGCGATTTGTAACCTTTGCTTTTCCAATCTCGGTCATTATTACTGCTCCTTTTGTTATAACGCCATGTCTTACGTAGTGAACATGTGCAGGGTTTTCCAGAACGCTTTTAATTGCAACCTTCAGAACTTTTTTCTGAGTTGGATCGTAAACGTTTGCGTATTTATCGGAGAATAGCCTTATTTTATAGTTCCCACCCATCATTCTTTCTTTTTTCACTTTTCTATCACCAATTACTGTCAGCACTTGCTCTCCACCAAGTTCATACTTTCTTTTTTTCCTGTGTCTTCTGTATAAACCTCCACTCGGCTTTCTTCTACTTCTTCCCTGGAAGATCATTCGCTCACCTTTTTCTCGCTACAACTCTCGCCTTAAAGATTTTATGCCCTAAGAGCCACTACTATGGGGAGCGGTGGTGGACTGCTTACCGAAAGGAGGAAAGTCCCCTCACCCGTAGAGATGGGCTTCGCAAGAAGCATCCCCGAGAGGGGATTGAGTGGGAAAAGAAAAGAACCCGGCAAGAGGAAATGCGATGAAGCTGAAAAGCGGAGATCACTCTTGCTGGTTGAAAATTCCCACTCACCATCGGGTGCAAGGCTTAATGCTGCTTAGACTGATGCAGTCGGAACAGAAGGGGGCTTACTACCACCACTCCCCTCTAATCAAAGCCATTCCAACGTTTATCGCAACATGTCCAGCCATCAAACCGCCCACGCATTTGTATCTTTCGTAGACATTCGAAAAGATGAGTCCTGTGGATAGCATGAAAATTATAACCTTCATCATTCCGTATTGGGCAAGAATGATCGATTCAGGGATGTGCACGATCAGCCATACCGCTAATCCTATGTATTTGTTGAAGTTTGCCTGCCAGACTCGCCAGACGTAGAAATCCACTGCGGAAACGTTTAGACACATTAAGATCAGTAGTTTGATCAACTCAAATCCTTTGCCACTCGCTCCAAGAACTGGACCAAATAGTAGAAGAAAGATTGGAAGAAATGGTAGATATGCGATTATACCAGCAAAAAAGGATTTTTTATCGCAAAAAATCCCCAGTTTCTGATTTCTTAAATATAGATAGATCGCTGGGAAGGCTAAGAAAGAAAAAAAGTATAAAATTGCGTGAATTTCATAGTTTGAAGGATAATTAAAAACTTTCTCTTGGTCTATGAGCACTCTAAGGGTGAAGTAGATCAATGGGGGGAGCAAAGGGAGCCAAAATTTTCTGAGCGATTTCATGAGGGATATTTGCGTAATAACTTATCTTTCTTACTCAACCAGAGGAGGATAAAGTTTTAAATATCACCCCTATACTGAG
>JANXDV010000040.1 GCA_025058955.1 Archaeoglobaceae archaeon
CAAGAATTGTTGAGATTGAGAGAGGAAAAATTAGGCTTAAACCAGATCTTTTCGTAGGCAAAGATGTTTCGCAATTCATTGAGACTGTTTTAGGTGTTAAAGTTGCATTTGCAAAACTTGGCGAAGATTTTCTAACGATCTGCACAAAAGAAGAACATGAACCAGATTACTCGATCCTCAAAGAGCTAAAAGAACTTTACTGCGTTGATGAAATCTTTTTATTCGCTGAAAGCGACAAGAATTTAGTTGTTGGACTTTATAGGGATAAAAGATATCTCGGGATGGGTTTGCTAAATATCGAAAAAGACCGTTTGTTCATCGAATCCAAATTCTCAGATTTCGATCTAATAGAGATTGGAGAAATGAGGTTTGATGAAGGAAAAGAATGTTTTATAAAGAGATTTTAGTTCATGGAATCCTCATTGCAATATTTTAATTTATTTTTTAGATATTTCTGTAGAAACTCAAACACTGGTTGAATTAAATAAATGAAACTTGTTGATAACAAAATAATGTAAGGAGGAGCGAGTAAAAAGATTGTAAAAACGAATGTTATTTCGTTAATTCGTGAGATTGGAAATCCTGTATCGAGAAGAAAAGGCTTTAAGCCATAGTTCACCATTGCTAAAATAGCGGGGGTAAAGCCAATAAAAGTGGCACAAGCATCATTTTAGCTTTTATCCTATCATGCAAAATGATAATAGAGTCTTTTGCTTTTTTAAATCTGGCTTTATAGGAGTCCAGAAAGAGTTCCGAAAAAAGATTCTGCATAGGTCATCTCACCAAGTGCTTGCATGATTAGGTCTTCTGAATCATTGTATTTCAAAAGACTGAAATAGTGATGAAGTGGCAAATCCACACGCTTTTTTATCTCCTTATGATAATCTACGATTTTTACAAGATATTTTTTGAGTATTTTTCTTTTGGCTGAGTCTTCATCATACGCTTTTACAGGCTCTAAAAGCACATCGTATTGATGTTTATGGTGCGTATGTGCATGATATACGTCTCTTATTATCCTAAAAAACTGCCTACTCACATCTTCAGGATTGAGTTCTGATTTAATTATTTCAAAATCAAACTGCACAAGACCATTTTTAATGAATTTTACATCCTTCGTTCTGGCGATGATAGATTGCTCAGTCAGCCTTTTCCCTTTAACAAGCTCTTTTAAAAAATTTGGAAGATCTAACTCCAAGATCACGATCTTTCTAATCCTCCATTTATCAAAGTGGGCAATTATAGTGTTTTCTGATTTTGCCAAGTCCTTTTAGAGAAAAATACGGTAGTTTTGTTATTGGGAAAAAGATTCTCGAGGAAATTTTTAAGTTCATTAGGATTAACATCAATGATTTCCCTTATTGATTTAGAATTCAAAATGATTTCAGAATTTTTCACCACAAGAGGGCAGGACTTTATGAAGATCTGGCTTAGGTATTCCAACACTTCTTCTCTTGCAAGGATGAAGACCCATACCATTCCATAGTGATTCCATTAATATCCTTACTTTTAACCTTAATGTATCCATCTAAGCCATACATTACATGATTTCTTACCCAACTCGGATAATTTTCAAGCTCACTTTTTCAAGAATTACATAGCCTTCAAGATAGTAATCTTTTATCCCATATAACACACCTAACAGTAACAACCAAAACCACCAATATGGAAATAGTTGTGAAGATACCAACCAAAATGATATTCCCACGACTACGTAACTTAAAGCAAATATTTTTGGAAAATGTTTGAAGAAAAAGATCATTCTCAAACCCATACTTGACTTAGCATATAACGAATATATAAAATTTCGCCTTATTGTCTCTTAAAAATCATAAATGCTTCTATTGGCTTGGGTTTGATCATTAACTTATGCGGGGGGAGGGATTCGAACCCTCGAACCCCTACGGGATGAGATCTTGAGTCTCACGCCTTTGGCCACTCGGCAACCCCCGCTTTAAAATTCTGGATAAAAAAGGAATATTAAGCTTTTTGCTTTATCAAATAAAAAGAACAACAAACTTTTTATATTTTCCATTTAGATGTTTCATGGCATCTTATGTTCTGATTCTACATAACGATCGAGACCAAAAGCTTTTAGTGGGGAAATTGGGCTTTATTGACTTTAAATCGGGCTATTACTACTACGTTGGCAGTGCGGAAAGATTGAGCAGAGTCCGTAGACATTTTGGTAAAAAGAGGAAGAGATGGCATGTAGACTACATTTCTGAAGTTTTTGAAGTTATAGGAGCAATTCTATTCAATCTTGAAGAATGCGAGCTCTCGAGAAAAATTAAATTGAAGCCTATAAGGGACTTTGGATGCTCAGATTGCAATTGCCTTTCTCATCTCTTCTACTCCGAAAATTTAACGATCGAATACTTGTTTACATGAACTTCCATACCTTTTTTCCCCTCTTTTGCGTAGCCGTTGTAGATCTCTACTTTCATTCCAATCTCCACTTTATAATAGATTTCTTTATCCCATAAAATAACTCTGATCCTTCCACTCTCATCTGAGAGATAGATCTCATTTGCAAATTCTGGATCTCCTATTCCACTGACTCTGCCCTTTATGTTAATCCTTCCAGGAGTTATTTCTGAGATCTTAGTAAACTCTTGAGAGTTTGGAGAATAATTTGCGAGTTCTTTGGCTGTTTCCTCATCTATAAGTTCTCCAAATCTCTCTTTAATTTCTTCAAGCCTATCCATAATACCACCAAAGCCAGATCGTAGAAAGAGAGCCAAGAATAAGCATGAGAATTCCAACTTTCTCTCTCATATTACCCACTCCTTAAGCTCTTCTGGAGCAAAAGCAAAGCTTCTAAGACATTCGTATTCCATGAAGTGAATTCTTCTTGCCAATATAACAAGAGAATGTAATGGCTCCCCGAAATCGAAATTCAAAAGTTTTTTCAGTCTTTCGCATTTCACAAGGGCGTCCTCACCACCCGCTCTTGCAATTCCTACAGCGAAATGATCTGCAAAATCTCTCTCAAGGCTCAGGATCTTTTCAACCGCTTCTCTGATCGTCATTGGAGGGTTTAAATCCAGAAAAAGCAATGTATGAGCGTCTATGCTAAGATTTGCTTTGATCGTGTCGATAAAGGCTCTTGATCTTTGCCAGCTGATGGTTGCTGATTTGCCAAAGCGATAATTCTGAAGCCCGGTTAGAGAGCAAACCGCATTTATGATGCTTGCATTGTTTATGATCCTTGTCTTAACGCCCAATTTCTTCGCTTCAAGCACAAGAGAGATATGAGTAGTGGCAATTGTCGGATCACCTGGCACTAAGATCACTATATTCTGTTCCTTCGCCTCTTCGATCAATTTCTTGCTTCTTTCCTCAAGATCACTTCTTGCAATCTTTTTAATTTGCCTTCCCAAAAACTCTTCCAATTGCTCCACAGAGGAAGAAAATCTTGAAGTGTAAAGATCCAGATATACTTTATCCGCAGACTTAATCACTTCATAACCGCGAAATGTAAGATCTTTGTGATCTTGAAGCCCCAAACCAACAAGGATGAGCATAAACCTTGCTGTCGACTGTAATGTTAAACTTTACGCTTCAATAGAAAGCAAAATTTTTATAGCACACCCATAGCTATATTTTTATGCGATGGCTTTTACCGCTAATGGTTGCAATTTTGCTCTTGTGCTGTGTGCAAGAAGAGCGACCAGAAACCCCATTGCCAACAACTCCCACGATCTCGCAAACAACTCCTGAAAAAACTCCAACAACTCCCAAATATGAAGATAGAAAGCTTGTAGAGACTACACCAGTAAGAGAACCAGAAAAAATTCCTAAAGAGTATTTGTTACAGTTAAAGCCTTGGAAATTGATCAAAGGCACTGAAAAGAGCGACTACTACACTATAGAAATTCCAAGACGTCCTGCAGTTGAGAAAGTCTTTAATGTAAGCGCAAATCTCAAAAAAGAGATTTCAACACCTTTAATTGAGGATCTTATTTACATCTTCGATAATTACACAGTTTATGCTTACAAGGAGGAACTTGTATGGAGTCTCAACATTTATGAAAGATTTGAAAAGGAAATTAGAAGCTATGGGTTGGGGGATCACTTGTATATTGGAACAACTTCAAGTAAAAAAGGATTTTCACTCATTGCAATTGATAAAGAGAACGGAAAAATAGTTTGGCATCGCGAAATAAACATCGCTGGAGGAGTTTCCGCTTTAATAGTTGGTGATCTCATCTGTGTTGGGACGGACTACTTGGATCCGAGAGTCATGTGCTTCACGAAGGATGGAGAAATGAAATGGAATACAATGCTTTCTGGAACAATTAATGGCTTCGCTATGGGGAATGGAAAGCTATTCGTTTCTGCAAACAAATTATACGCTTTCGATCTCCAGAGTGGTAAACGTCTCTGGGAGGTGGATAAGGATTACTCTGCTCCGTTATTTAAGAGTGGCATGGTCTTCGTATCGAAGCAGGGATACATCTATGCATTCTCCGAAGATGGTAAAGAGCTCTGGAAGAAATACTTTGGCTCAGGCGAGGACTCTAATTATAATCCTTTCCTTTCTGCAAGCAACTATGAGCTCTTTATCCCAAGAATACTCGTTGATAAACCACTGGAACCATTAGAGCTACAAGTTTCGGACTTTAAGGGGAATTTAATAGGAGTTTTTAAACTTAGTTCTAATGAAATACCAGGAGCTCCAGTGGTCTCTGATCAGGTTGTGGTTTTACCAGTAAAGACTGATACCTACGGAAAAATCTATATCTTGTGGCGTGGACTTGAAAAGCTCTTTGAACTGAAGCAAGAAGGAAAAGAGGTTTTGATGCCAAAAGTTGCAGTTTCAAAGGGAAAAATCTACGTTATTTTCTCTGACAAAAGCTCCCAGAAGCTTTACATACTTGGAGATTCTAAAAAGCCTGAGATCGTTGAAATAAATATTAAAACTGAAGGAAGGGAGTTGA
Source organism: Archaeoglobaceae archaeon (assembly GCA_025058955.1). Taxonomy (GTDB): domain Archaea; phylum Halobacteriota; class Archaeoglobi; order Archaeoglobales; family Archaeoglobaceae; genus WYZ-LMO2. The sequence goes on from JANXDV010000040.1 coordinate 4,944, forward strand.
ACATCTCTGCAATCGTAAAAGATCCCGAGAGTGCAATTTACAGAGTCTCTTTAGCCATATTCTCTAACGGCAAGTGGAGTTATAAGGACATGGATCTCGGAAGAAGATATGTAAGGGAACCAATCGGTGGCTATGGACTATCAGAAGAACTATTCTTCACAAGAATAAGAGTAGAAGAGACTGTGGAGTTCTATGTAATCGCAATTGACAACTCCAACAACTACGCCTATTCGAAAGTTTACGCATACAAGTTAACTTAGCCTTTCAACCACGAATTTATTTTCTTCTTTTTTTACAATGACTGTCATCTCTTCTCTGCCGTCAAAACCTTCTCTTCGAAGTTCAAAAAAATTTGCTTCTTTCAAAAATTCGAGCAAAAATTCTAACTCTTTTTCTTTTTCCTCATCCTCATTTTTAAGTAAATAAGAAAGAAGCTCTTCATATCTCTTCTTTGCAGAAGTCTCAATGCAATGCCCAGAAATATGAAGCACGATCATAGCTTAGCCATAACCATTCTTTCAACCTCTTCATACAAATTATTCCCCTGAGCATCGATTGCCACAATACATGGTCCAAAATTTTCAACTTCAAAAATCCAGACCGCTTCAGCCATTCCTAAGTCTTCCCAAAATACTCCTTTTATTTTCTTTATCTTGCTTGCAGCAAAAGCTCCTGCTCCACCCGTAAAAGCAAGATAGATCGCTTTCCCTTTCATTGCAGAAACAACATCTTTTCCCATCCCCCCTTTGCCGATCATAACCATAAGATCGACTTTTTCGAGGATCTTAGGAGCATATGCACTCATTCTTTCCGAAGTGGTTGGACCGGCAGAGATGACTTTGTTATCGCTTATTATTGGTCCGCAGTGGTAAACGATCGAGCGATTCAATTTGAAAGGTAACTTTTCTCCGCTTTCCAAGAACTCCAAGATCCTTGCATGAGCCTTATCTCTTGCGGTCAAAATCTCACCGCTGATATGCACAAGATCACCCGCTTTCAAACTCAAAATTTTTTCATCAACCTTTGAAATTATGATCTCCTTGGGTTTTGAGATCACAAGACCACCTCCGCTCTCCGATTTGCCCAGCACTGAATATTTACAGCCACAGGTAAAGAAGCGGTGTGACAGTGATTTATTTCAGAAAGGACCGCTAATGCAGTTGTTTTTCCACCAAGCCCCATTGGACCGATTCCAAGAGAGTTTATAGCTTCGAGTATTTCCAATTCGAATTCATTCATGCTCTCTATACTCCTCAGCAAAGCTTTTTTTGCAAGCTTTGCAGAGACATCAAAGCTACCACCAATGCCCAAACCGATGATGATTGGCGGACAAGGCATACCCATTGCCTTTGCAACACTCTCAACAACAAATTTTTTTATCTTTCCAACTTCCATTGGCAGAAACATCTTAAGTTGAGACACATTTTCACTTCCCGCCCCCTTTGGCAAGTAGGTAATTTTCAATCGATCTCCATCTACAAAATCGATATTGATGACTGGTATGCCTATTCCCGTGTTATCTCCAGAATTTTTCCTCGTCAACGGATGAACCGCATTTGGACGGAGAATCGCTGGAGTTTGCCTTCTGACCGCTTCAACTATTGCCTTCTTAATGTCAAAGTCAAGCTCGAGTTCTCTACCAATTTCGACAAAGAAAAATGGAATTCCAGTGTCTTGACAAATCGGAAGTTTGGAATTTTTTGCTATTTCTATGTTCTGAAGGATCACTTCAAGATTTTTTCTCGCAATCTCACTTTCTTCAACTTCATAAGCTCTTTTTAATGCATTTACAACGTCTAATGGTAACTCTGTTTGAGCTTTTAAAATTATTTCAGAAACAGCGTTAACCAATTCTTCATAATTCATTTCTCTCCCTCCAAATGAAATTGCTAAGTTCCTCAACCTTCGTTACCTCTTTCTTTATGCGACAGAAGAGTCTTCTCTTAAGCTCAACATTTGGAAAATTTCCGTAACTTGAAAGAGCTTTTAATAACCCCTTATCAATGTCAAAACCCTCATGATCGTAATCTGTTAGTAAAATAACTTTTCTATCTTTTATTTTCTCTGCAGTGTTCAAAAAGCCAGAAAAAATCACTATTTCACCCTCTATACCGAGATCTCTCAGAGATCTTGCATCTTTTGCCCCCTCAACAACTATCACCCATCCTTCTTTCGACAGCTCTTTTAGCTCTTCAATCAAATCAAGTAGCTCCTTTAGATCTTCCATATTTTATTCCTGGTTCGAGCTGTAAAGTTAGATCTGCAATGACCCCCCTCTTCATTCCACCCTTGACAACTGTGAATGAGTTAAAGTCCAAAAGCTTTATTTCTCCTATTTCTCCTTCACCAAAACTTTTTGCTATCTCTAAAACTTTTTTCCGTGCAGCCTCTAAGAATTCCTCATCCCTTGGAATACTACCAGTTCTAAATGGACATCTCTCTGGAACTCCGTTGTAGATCGCAACTCCCTTTTCGGTATCATATCTTGCATGAATCGTAAGACTTAGCTTAGAGACCGCAGAGCCGATTGCGCAGATCGCATCGCTATTTTTTGGAATTATGTAATCAACTCCAACTTTCTTTGCAATCTGTGGGATCAGGTAAGGGGCAAGAGAACCAGCTCCAACGATCTTTTCACATTCAACAGCTTTGAGATTCTCTGCAACCATTGAAACGAAGTTCTCGACAACAGATTCTGAACTGTATCTCTCTCCAGCTTTTCTTGAACGTTTAAAATCTCCAATTTCAAAGCCTATACAGTTAAGAGCGTCAGTGAGAGTAAATTTTTCCCCTCCAAAAGCCATTGGAATCGAAAATTCAGGTCTCAATTTTCCGTTCTGCACGATCGCGTTGCCAGCCAAAGGTATTGAGAAGAAGTCTACAGATCTTATAAGTGTCATCTTTCCAGCGATCTCAACTCGATCGACGAATACAGGTTTTCCATTTTCAATTCTAACAAGCGTTGTCGTATTTCCACCGATGTTAACAACAACTGCATTTTTCTCTCCTGTCAAAAAAAGAGCTCCAAAAGCTGAAGCTACCGCTGTAGAGCCATACAAATAAGAAGGGTTTTCAGCAACGAGTGAGTGGTGAGAAATGGAACCATCTCCGTTTAGATAGTAAAAGTCACTTAAAATACTCTTTATTCTCTCATTTAAATCCCATAGCACCTCTTTAAGTTTTGCATTGATGACTGTGGTGTTTATTCTTGCCGGATAATTTAAACCTCCAACGAAGTAGCTTAAAGCTATTTTCTTTTCCTCTACCTTTTCCTGAACAATTTTTTTAACCTCTTCTTCAAGTATGGGGTTTCTTGTTGAGAATTTTGATGCAATTGCAACGTTTTGGAATTTTTCCCTCTCTAAAATCTTTCTAATCTCCACTTCATCAATTTTTTCCACCACCTCTCCTCTGTGATTGACATAGCCCTTGAGGATGTAGCCATAATTCGAGTAATTTAGCCCTGGTCCTGGGATCAGGAGGGTTAGAGTTTTCACTTCCTCGAATTTGGATACGAGCAGGTTTGTGGGTAAAGAAGTTGTTATAACGACTTTTTCTTTAGTGAGATAGTTCTTTAATTCATTTAATAGAGACTGGATACCAATTTGAGCGGGTTTTTTGAAGATCGAAATATCTTCTGAGACGATTGCAGAGATGAGATTGCTACTTCCTATGTCTACACCGATCATCAAGTTTTTGACAACCAAAAGATATAAAAAATCTTTGAATTCAGAGCTTTAGCAATCTCTCCAGATCTCCGAACTCTGCATCCGTTTTTATACAGTGACCACAGTAATGGGTGGAAGATGCATTGAATCCTTCTGCTTTTAATTTTAAAATAAATTCTTCCGTTGAAGGGACCGATCTTGCTAATCTACTGCACAATTTCTGAAGATCGTAAGAAAACGGAAGGTCAAGTTCTTCAGAAATTTTAGAAAGAAGACGCTTGCTCTCTCCTTCTGCTCTCTTTGTCAATTTCTCAACAAGCTCTCGATCTTTCAACTCTCCAAGCCATAGTGGTCCAAGCACTAATTTTTCTCCTTTACAGCTACATTTCCCTTCAAGAGTCTTGCCTAAATTCAAAAGCTCTTTTCGAAGGCATTTTGGACAGAAAAGAATATAGCCGATCTTCCTAAACATTTTTGAAGATTGAGAGGAGGAACGCTTAAGTCTTATGTGCACACGGTAGTAATGTTCTCTTGTCCAGGCAATAATGGGCTCGATAACCTTTTCAAATCTGGCGGAAGTTCTGGCTATGTAGCCTATTAGAACTCTTAAGCCAATTTCATGAGGTGTATCTGTTTTTGAAACAAAAGCGGAATATTTTCTAAGCCCGGCTGAAGCTTTACAGCAAAGCGCCTCAAGATCTGTAGCGGTAACGCTCAAAAGCTCTGCCGAGATACATGCGGACTCTATGTAATTTGCAGGACTGCCAAATGGGTCTATATCTATATGTCTAAAACTTCTTTCACGCATTAGGATGTTTGCCTCTCTACAATTAACCTCTGCTGAAAGTCCATTTATCTGAAGATTTTTCTTTACTACCTCTACCGCTTTCGGGTTTGCATCATTAAAAACAACTTCACATCCCGCCTCAAGCATTGCCCTTATTCCCCGAACTCCAGTTGCAGAAAAAGCGTC
>JANXDV010000041.1 GCA_025058955.1 Archaeoglobaceae archaeon
GCAGACTTAAAAATGACCGTGTCGCTCAGAATTGATGCAAGCATTATACCAGCGATCTCCTTCGTTACTTCTACACCAGTTTTGTCATAAAGGACTTTTAAAACCGTAGCGGTGCATCCAACTGGTAGAGCTATGAAAAAGATCGGATTTGGAGTCGTTATGTCCCCAAGCTTATGATGATCGATGATTGCAACAATTTCACCTTTTTCAAGATTTTCAAGGCTCTGAGCTTTTTCAGAGTGATCCACAAGAGCAATTTTTTTACCAACCGCATCGCTAAGCTTTTGAGGAACTTTAAAACCAAATTTTTCGAGAACAAATCTCGTTTCCGCGTTCAGGTCTCCTTGCACTGCTGGATTCGCATTTAAATCGATTTTAAGCTTTTCAAGTATTCCTTTTTCCTTCCACTTGTTCCAGAGATACGCAAAGGAGATTGCAGAGCAAACGCTGTCAGTGTCGGGATTTTTATGTCCTACTACGATCATCTCCTCAGGCATGAGCCCATGATTTCTTGCGATTAAATAACGTTTTCTAATCCTAAAAATACTCTAAAGTCTATTCTACACAGATTTTCTCAACTTCTTTGCAAGTAGCTAAATTAACGCTATGAGGACTAATTCGATCTTTCGGAGACATCAGAAAGCTTATATATCTGCATTTAAAGAGAGCATGTGGAAGTAGAGAAGATAGCAAGGATCTTAGACACAAACAGAGTAGTTATTATAGGCGATAAGATCTCAATTCTTGGGATCCCTCAGGAGCTTGCTGAAGAGCTCTGGAAGCTTATTGAGCTATTAGTTCCAAGTAAGAATTGTCTTGGATATGCTGTTGTGAATGGTGAAACGATCGTGTTTCAAAAAGGTTTTAAGAATATTATCGCATTTATTGATGAAAATAGAGTGATTGGTGCTCTAAAGAGGTTGGGTGGAAATGGTTGAGTATGCTTACTTCGATCGTGGGATCAATGGAAATTCGAATGAAATTGTGGAGTATTTAATAAAGATGAAAAAGTTCTTCGATTCTGGAGTAATAACTGAAATTGGATTTACCTCTGGAAATACATCGCTCTTCGCCATTCGAGAGCCGATTCCTTTAGCTGTTAAAGTCAAGGGAGATATTGGAGAGGCGAGATTTCAGGCTTTGAAACTGTTAAAGGATTTAGGTTATGTGAGCAAAGATGTGTATAACCTCGAAGAAATTTTCAAATTTGTTGAAAGAATTGAAAAAATGCCATTGGAGGAATTTCTTAGAGAAATTAGAAGGCTTAGGGAGCAATTTTAGTCAAATCCTTCCAAAAATGCCCTAACATTCTTCCCAAGAACCTCATGATTGTAGCCACCTTCAAGAACCGCAAATCTTCTGCCACTGCACTTCTTCTCAGCAAATTCTTTTAAAATTCTTCCAATTTCTGTGTAATCTTCAGTCTCCAAAAGCCCACCCCAGTCCTCTTTGTGTCTATCAAAACCGGCAGAAACAGCTACGAGATCGTATTCGCATTTTTCAAGGAATTCTGCAATTCCCTCAATGTTTCTCCCACTCATATGGTAATACTTTACCCTTGGCTCATTTGAAAAAGAATTTGCTGTTCCATCTCCATAGTGCAAGTCGAAGTCTACAATTACCGCTTTTGAAATTCTTTTCTCCACTAAGAGCTTTTTAACTGCTATCGCAATGTTGTTGAAATAACAGAAACCCCAAGCACTGTCTGGGCTTGCATGGTGTCCTGGAGGTCTTATCAATGCAAAACTTGGCTCCTTGAAAGCGATTTCAGCTGAAAGAATTGCCCCTCCGACTGCAAGCATCGCAATCTCAAATAAGTCTCGATCTTGCTTAACATATTCAAAGTGCCCTTTACTGTGAACGAGTAACACTTCGCTCTCCTTAGCTGGCTTAGGCTCAATAAAATCGTAACCTTTCAGCTCTCTCACAATCGCCTCCATTCTCCCAGGCTCAGCTGCTGGCTCGTAGCTGTAAACTCTGTAGAACTTGGGAGAGAATACGATCTTCATGGCGGAAATTGACTAAAATTTTTAAATCTTTTTTGGTATTTTTTAAGTATTGCCCTCTCTGAAAACCAAAAAATTTAAAAATTAAAACATGAAACATGTCAACATGAGGTTAGGATTCTTAGCGAGTGCGGGCATTCTAATTCTATTAGCTTCGATTGCTGGTTGCCTCGGCTCTGGAGTTTCTGGAACCTATGAATGCACAAAATCTGGAAGTGGATTTCCAACTTTCTCGAAAGGAGATACAATTGAGTTTAAATCTGGTGGAGAGGCAATTTTCAGATCCCGTCTTGGAGGACCTTCAATCGTGGGAGAATATGAAGTAAAAGGAAGCGAAATCTCGATAAAAATCAGCATTCTTGGAACGAAAATAAGTTTTGAGGGTAAAGTGGAAGGTAACAAAATTACGATGAAAGACGGGGCGATCCTTGAGAAGAGGTAAATCTTCCCCTCATTCTCGGAATTTGAAAGAACTTAAGAAAAAATTTTAAACCTTTTATGAAATACAACCGCAGATGATCGCTTCAGCTCCAGGAAAGATCATACTGTTTGGTGAGCATGCGGTTGTCTATGGGAGGCATGCTCTTGTCTCCGCAATAGATCTTCGGTGTAGAGTTGAAGTAAAAAAAAGAAGCGAATTTCGCATATTTTCACCGTTAGGATTGACTGGTTTGGATCTTAAAATACACCCCTACATAACCTTTGCGATAAATAGATTCTGTGAGTTTAAAAAAATTGAAGGCGCTGAGATCGTTGTGAAGAGTGAAATTCCGATCGCTTCAGGGCTTGGAAGTTCCGCTGCAGTAACAGTTGCAACACTTAAAGCATTGAGTGAAGAATTTGAAGTTTATTTGAGCGAAGAAGAGATCTTCGAGATCGCCAAAAAAGTTGAATTAGACGTTCAAGGTAGAGCAAGCGGAATCGATCCTTTCATTTCAACTTTTGGTGGAAGTTGGATCTTTCCAGAAAGAAAAAAGGTTGAATTGCCTTTTCAGTTCTTTTTGATAAAACTTTGGGAGAGATCAACGAAAGCGATGGTTGAAAAGGTTGCGAATTTGAGGCAGAAATATCCTGAGATAGTGGAGAAAATTTTTGATTCGATCGACTCAATAGCTTTGAAGGCTCCAAATTGTGGGGCTGAAGAGTTTGGAGAGCTTATACATATGAATCAATCCTTGCTAAGAGCTCTGGGTGTTAGTTCCCCAGAGATAGAGGAGATCGTATCAAAACTCGAGAAAGATGGTTTTAGGGTTAAATTAACTGGAGCTGGTGGAGGGGGGTGCATTTTCGGCATATTTAGTGGTAGAAAACCAGAGAATAGTTTCCTTGTTAGACCAGAAATGGAGGGGGTAAAAATTGAAAGTGCTTAAAGTAGGAGGATCGGTTATAACCCACAAAGACGGATTTGAGAGTTTTAACGAGTTAGCAATTGAAGAGATCTGTTCCGCAATAGCGGAAAATTACCGAGATCTCATTCTGATCCATGGTGCTGGTTCTTTTGGACATCCCCATGTTAAAAAATTTGGGCTCAAAGATCCTCTTTCAGTAGCCAGAATACATGATGCCTGCGTTAGACTCAACGAGAGATTTTGCAAAAAGCTTCTTGATTTTAATGTTCCTGCGATCGGAATTCATCCATTCACATGCGATTTTTCCAAGATCTCCGAAATTCTGCAGAAGGGATTTCTTCCTGTGCTTCATGGAGATGTCAATTCAAATTTCGAGATCATTTCTGGCGACGATCTTGTCGTAAAACTTGCAGAAGATTTCAAAGCGGAACTCGTTGGTTTTGCAACAAACGTTGATGGGATCTATGTAAATGGAAAAGTTGTTGAGAAATTTACAAGAGATCTGAGAGCGGACTCATTTGGTGAGAGTGATGCAACTGGGAGTATGAGGAGAAAGATCGAAAGGATCTTTGGGATGAAACACACATGCAGAGTATTTATATTCCGAGGTAATTGGGAAAACGTTAAAAAATTCCTAAGTGGTAAGGCAATTGGAACTGAGGTGATTCTGTGAAAACTGAGAAGAGAAAACTCGATCACATAAAGATCTGCTTAACTGAAGAAGTCGAAACTGGATATACGGGATTAGAAGACGTGATGTTAATTCATCATGCAATTCCGGAGATCGATTTTTCAGAGATCGACACTTCCACTCATTTTGGAAAAAAGAAGTTATCTTTTCCCTTTCTAATAGCCTCGATGACAGGGGGGCATGAAGAGACAGAAAAGCTCAACGAAAATCTTGCAATAGCGGTTGAAGAAACGGGTATTGGAATGGGTGTAGGTAGTCAGAGAGCGGGACTTGAAAATGAAAGAGTCATAAAGACATTTTCTATTGTCAGAGAGAGGGCACCAAAGGCTTTTATTTATGCAAATATAGGTGCTCCACAGATAATCAATGATCTCGAGATCGTAGATAAAGTGATCGAGATGATCGATGCGGATGCAATAGCGATTCATCTAAACTACCTTCAGGAAGCTATTCAGAACGAAGGAGATAAGAATGCAAGAGGTTGTCTTGAAGCTATAGAGGAGGTTTGCAAAAGCGTTAGAGTTCCTGTGATCGTTAAAGAGACTGGAGCGGGAATAAGCAAAGAAGTTGCAATTAAATTGAAAGATTTGGGAGTATTTGCGATAGACGTTGGTGGAAAAGGTGGAACTTCTTTCAGCATGGTAGAAGCATATAGAAGTGAAGATGAAATCCTTAAGGACGTAGGCTTCGATTTTGCAGATTGGGGAATTCCAACCGCTTTTTCAATAATTGATTGTTGCAATGTGCTACCAACGATAGCTACAGGCGGAATAAGGAATGGGTTGGACGTTGCAAAAAGCTTGGCTTTGGGGGCTAAAATTGCAAGTTCCGCTTTACCATTCTTAGCTCCTGCAAACATTAGTGCTAATGCTGTGAAAAATAAGATCCAGAGGTTCATGCGAGGTCTTAAAACTGCAATGTTTTTGACGAACTGCAGAAGAGTGGAAGAACTAAAAATAAAACCTTTATTTGTCACAGGAAAACTTTTAGAATGGTTAAAGTTTAGAGAAATAGATTTAAAAGCTTTTTGCGAGGGGAGAAGATGAAAGAAATCCTGGAAAGGGCTAAAATTGTAAATGAAGCTATAAAATATTATCTACCCGAGAAAGATTTGGAGCTGTATAAAGCGGCAAGACATCTGATCAAAGCGGGTGGAAAGAGGTTGCGACCGGTAATTGCCATGATGATCACGGAAGCTTTGGAAGAAGACTATCGAAAGATCATGCCCGCAATAGTTGCTCTCGAAGCTATACACAACTTTACACTGATCCACGATGATATAATGGATAGAGATGAGATGAGAAGAAATGTTAAGACTGTTCACACAGTATTCGGAGAAGCAACAGCAATCCTTGCTGGAGATACGCTATTTGCCGAAGCTTTCAGTCTTTTATCAAAATGTGAAGTTCCTGGAGAAAATATAAGAAGAGCTATAGAAATCGTTGCGGATGTTTGTATAAAGATCTGCGAGGGTCAATACATGGACATGAGCTTTGAAAGTAGAAATGTGAAAGAACCAGAATATCTGGAAATGGTAAAATTAAAGACTGGAGTTTTGCTTGCTGCATCTTCTTCACTCCCAGCGGTTTTGTTTGGAAAAAATGAACTCTTTAAACCACTTTGGGATTACGGCATCTTCGCGGGAATTGGTTTCCAGATCCATGATGACGTTCTTGACTTGATCGGAGAAAACATCGGTAAGGACTGGGGTAGCGATTTGGTTAAAGGAAAAAAGACTTTGGTTGTGATAAAAGCCTTTGAAGATGGGGTCGAGCTTAGAACTTTTGGAAAACAGAAAGCTGAAGTAAATGAGATTAAGAAGGATGTTGAAAAACTTTTGGAATGTGGAGCAATAGATTATGCAAAAAGAAAAGCCTACGAGTATATAGAGCTCGCAAAAAAGAATTTGAGATTTTTGAAAAATTCAGAGAAAAAAGAGGAACTCGAAAGATTGACGGATTTCCTTGTTAAACGTCGCAACTAACTGATAGAAAAATTTTTAATCTTTCTTGTCTATAAACTTTGCCCGTCAGCCATGAGTCCCATGAAAGAGGATGAATGGGATCCCACACGACGGGCTACAGATGATCAATATGGAAACTCTTGAAGATATAAAGAAGGAGATTTTGAATTGTAAGAAGTGCCAATTGCATTTGACTAAGACTAAATACGTTCCAGGAGTTGGTAATAAAGAGGCGAGGATCGTTTTCGTTGGTGAAGCTCCAGGAAGAGAAGAAGATCTAAAAGGAGAGCCTTTTGTTGGAAGTGCAGGAAAACTGCTCACAGAATTGTTATCCTCCATAGGGCTAAAAAGAGATGACATATACATATGCAACGTTCTAAAGTGCAGGCCCCCGAACAATAGAGACCCTTTGCCTGAAGAGGTTAAAGTCTGTGGAGATTATCTTATCAGACAACTCAACGTTCTAAAGCCAGATCTTATAGTTTGCCTCGGAAGACATTCTGCAAGTTTCATATTCGATCTCTTTGCCATTCCATTCACATCGATTTCAAGGGTTTGTGGAAAGGTTTTTGAGGCAGAAAAATGGAATAAGAAGGTTAAGATCCTCCCTCTATATCATCCAGCAGCTGTTCTCTACAGACCACAGCTTCGAGAAGATTATGAGAGGCAATTTAAGAGCTTAGGCGAGATCATTGGTAGAGAGAGTAAGCAAAAAACTCTTTTTGATTACTAAGCTATCTTTTTGTAATCCTAACGAAATTTCTGAGAATTTCCAAGCCTATTTCTCCACTTTTTTCTGGATGGAATTGCACTCCAAAGCTTTCATTGAATTCTATCGCAGAAGCAAATGTTATTCCATAGTCTGTCTCAGCCACAACAAATCTATCCTCTGTCTTCACGTAGTAAGAATGGACAAAGTAAAACATACTCCCATTTTCGATTCCATCCAAAAGCTCACTATCTCCTCTTATTCTAACCTCATTCCAACCCATATGAGGGATCTTTCCAACTGCAGAGGGAAATCTAACAACCTCTCCTGGGACAAAACCTAAACCTTCATGAATTCCGTCTTCATAGCTCTTCACAGCGAACAACTGCATTCCCAAGCATATTCCGAGCTTTGGAACAGAAGGAAATTCCAAATTAAGACCTCTAATTTTCTCCATTGCAGTTTTAAAAGCTCCAACACCTGGAAGAATCAATGCGGATGCTTCACTTATCTCCTTATAATCTGAAGTCACTTTGGCATTTCCACCTACTCTTCTCAAGGCATTTAAAACACTCCTAAGGTTTCCAACACCATAGTTTATGATCGCAATCATGAAATTTCTCCAAACAAGGATTTAAAAAATTAAGGGGTAAAAAGAAAAGAGTTTACTGAGTCTTAGCTTCTGCTGGTTTTGCTTCGGATTTTGCTGGAGGCTTCCAGACAAGTGCTAAAATTCCGCCAATAAGTGCTATTATGTTCAAACCTGACAAGATTGAGAAAACAACTACTATTATCCCTCCATTCTTAACTTTCTTTGGCTCACCGCTTTTGATCATCATTGCACCCCAGATGATGATCAAAGAGAAGATCAGTGGAACCAGTGCCAACATCCCTCCAAAAAGTGCTCCAAGAGGACCAAAGAGGTTGGCTGCTACAAAAATTCCGATCGCCAACAACAAACCCAAAATACCACCGATCAAAGATAGTATATATGCAGCGGTCGGCTTCTCTCCTGCCATATTAATCACCAACATTTCAATTTCTTCCTACTATATAAGTTTTTCGCTAATATTGGTTTAATCTGTCTAAATTGCCGAGTAAAACATAAATAAGCTACAGAGTAACTTCTATGTGGAACTAAAGGTAGAATTATCTCGAGATGTTTTCCTCGTTGTTGGACAGAACTGGGGAAAGTATCCTTCTGCAAACTGCATCTATCTTAAGGATCTGTGTTTGATCGATGGTGGAGCGGAGAATGCTTGGGAATTAAAGCCAGAAATAATTTTGAACTCACATTGGCATGAGGATCATATTTCCATGAACTCTGTTGCGAAAAAGGTGTATGCGCATGAGCTTGATGCTAAGGCAATCGAGAGCTATGAGGAATTCGAAAGAAGATATGCGATTGGAGAGATCGTTAAGCTTTTCCTTAGCTATTATCCGAAAATAGGTTTTAGAAAGGTGGATGAGCTCATTGAAGATGGAGAACTGCTAAAGTTCAGAGACAAGGAGATCGAAGTTATTCACACTCCTGGACATTCTGCTGGGCACTGTTGTTTTCTAATCGACAGCAAGATCTTATACCTCGCGGACATCGATCTCACCTCATTTGGTCCTTGGTATGGTTGCTTGGATTGCGATGTTCAAGATTTTTTGGATTCGATAGATAAATTGCTAAAAATGGCTGAAAGTGTTGAAATTGCTGTCTCTTCACATGGAGAACCAGTGAGAGGTGAGAATTTAAGAGAAAGGTTGCTAAAATATAAGGAGAAAATATTTGAGCGTGAGAAAAAAATAATCGAAGCGATAAATGCTGGGATTGATCCGGTTGGCAAGGGTATAATCTATCGGAAATTTCCGGAGCCTATGGAGATCTACAGAAATTTTGAAAGGATCATGATTGAAAAGCACTTAGAAAAGCTAAATTTTAAGATGCGCAATAGCTTCGAGTAGATTCCATTTCCTTCAAAAATCCCAGCGATTTGCCAGAAGATTGCTCTCAAAATATATGTTATTTTAACTGAAAAAATTAAAGATCCTTTAAGCCTTCTGCTCTTCCTTCTTCGGATAAGGATGGATCTTCACTTTGTAGTCGCAGAGCTTTTTCACCGCATCCAAGCTTGCCTCTTTGAATTCTGCAGTAGCTTTAGCTCTTATCTCATCTGCAATCCTCTTTGCAATCTCACTTCTAACGATCACAGTTGAAAATCCAGCTTCACTGCCTACGCTTCCAACGCTCAAGTCACTTTCAATCGCTGAGAAGTCCTGGCAAACTTTACAGCCTGAAGGAACGATGCTGTCAAGCTCTTTGACAGCGAAGCTTATTTCTCCATCCGCTTTCTTCACTATGAACTTCCCCTTCTTTATGTCAGTCTTAATAGCATCTCTCAAGTTCAAATTTTTGTTCTTCAGCAGAAATTCGCTAAGCTGTGAATAGTAGAAGTTTTCCGTGCAGAATAAGCCAATTGCAAGCTTAACCCTTTCGAACTTCTTAAACGCTTTTTGCATTTTTCTCAAAGCTGAGATCATGCATGGAGTGCCAACGAATGCGATAG